>DATBCP010000071.1:0-21323 GCA_036270435.1 Rhizomicrobium sp.
CAACCGCGCCAACATCCTTTGGGCCTTGCAGCGTCCGCAAGAGGCCTTGAACGGCTATCTGGCAGCGCTGCGCCTGAAACCCAATCTGCTGGAGGCGCTGATCGGCAGCGCCAATGTGCTGCGGCATTTCAAGCGGTTCGATGAATCCCTGGCCAACAGCGAAAGGGCGCTCGCGCTCAAGCCCGATTCAGTGGAAGCCCTCAACAACCGGGGCGCCACTCTGTCGGAATTGCGGCGCTACAAAGAGGCTTTGGCCTGCTACGATAGGGCGCTGGCGATCCGCCCTGGTTCGGCTCCGGTGCTGAGAAACAGGGGTGCCACGCTTCTGGCCTTGCATCAGCCGGCTCAAGCTCTGGCCGACCTGGACAGGGCGCTAAGCATCGAGCCGGACAATGCCGAGGCCATCAGCAATCGCGGCATCGCCCTATCCCATCTGAGGCGCTTTGACGAAGCCCTGGCCGCCTATGCCAGGGCGCTGGCGATCGAGCCGGGCAGGGTCGAGGCCATCAGCAACCGCGGACATACGCTGCGCGAGATGGGCCGGATAGAGGAGGCGCTGGCAAGCTATGACCAGGCCCTCTCGCTCGCCCCCGGCCATTGCGGCGCGATGAACGGCCGTGGCGAGGCGCTGTCGGATTTGAACCGCTTCGACGAAGCTCTCGCCTGCCATCAGTCTGTGCTCGCCCAGGATCCGGGTTTTCCAACGGCCTTGGCAAGTGCTGCCCATGCCGCGTTGAATCTTTGTGACTGGCCGAAGGCCGCCGCCTTCGGGGAACAGATTCGCTCGGGACTTGAAAAGGGAAGGATGCAAGCGCCACCGCTGCTGGCGCTATTCTATGACTGGCCAGCAGCTTTGCAGGCCCAATGTGCCCAGGCCCATGTGAAGAATATGCCGATCCCGGGGCCATTGTCCCGCAGCGCCACGCGCCGGCAGGGCGACAAAATCCGCTTGGCTTACATGTCTTCGGATTTCCGTCCTCATCCCATCGCTTCGGTGGTACCGGAATTGTTCGAACGTCACGACCGTTCCCGGTTTGATATCCTGGGTATTTCCACCGGCGGCGATGATGGAAGCGAAATTCGCGCCCGCATCGCCGCGGGCGTCGACCGGTTCGAAGAACTCGCAGCGGTCGGCGACGCGGATGCCGCGAAAATCCTGGGCGATCTCGACATCGATATCCTGGTCGATCTCAACGGCCATACGCTGGGAGGACGGCTGGGGATTCTCAGCCACCACGTGGCGCCGGTGCAGGCCGGCTATATGGGGTTCCCTGGAACAACGGGGGCCTGTTTCATCGACTACATAATTGCCGACAGCACGGTCCTGCCCTTCGAAGAACAGTCGTTTTACTTGGAAAATATCGTGCACCTGCCCGACAGCTATTGGACTTGCGACACCGCGCGCGGGATCGGGATTTGCCCATCACGGCGTGAGGAACGGCTACCGGAAGATGCTTTTGTCTTTTGCTGCTTCAACAACAACCGAAAGATCACAGCAGTCCTGTTCGACATCTGGGCGCGGCTGCTCCTGGCGGTGCCGGGCAGTGTACTTTGGCTGAAGGCATCTCATGAAGCGGCCATGGCGAATTTGCGCCGGGAGGCCCAGGCGCGGGGCGTGGACCCTTCGCGGCTGGTATTTGCTGAAAGCATCGCAGCCGAGGCGCATCTTGCCCGCCACGCTTTGGCTGACCTGTTCCTGGATACGTTGCCCTACAATGCCCATGCCACGGCCGCCGACGCTTTGTGGGCGGGATTGCCGGTCATCACCTGCCTGGGACGAAACTTTGCCGGTCGGGTCGCGGCCAGCCAACTGCGAGCCACCGGTCTGCCGGAATTGGTCGCCGGCAATTTGGAAGGCTATGAGAGCTTGGCTTTGCGGGTCGCCCACGATCGCGGCTTGCTGGCCTCGTATCGCTCGCAGCTGATTGAGGGGCGCAAATCGGCGCCCTTGTTCGATGCCGATCGTTTCCGCCGGAATATCGAAGCGGCCTACATCCAAATGCACGAAATCGCCCAGCGGGGCGATGCACCTCGTGGCTTCCGCGTGACAGGCGAGGAGCCCCCGCAAGCCAGGCCCATAAAGATGGATTTGGGCGGGGGCGTCATCTAGTGTCTGCGAGGGGATTTCCATGGTTCTCACCTTGACCCGACGCCTTATCACGTCCGCAATGACCGCAAATCTGTTGTGTGGGGCCGCGGCCGCCCGGACCGGGCAAGCGGTTTATGTCTTCGCCCTGTCCAAGCAGCACTGAGGTGTCCGCCATCCCCGGCCGGCCTTTGCATGCTGCACAAGCCGGTCAGGGGGCGCCGCTGCTCTTGATCCCGGGCGCCCTGGGCACGGGCGCCGGCGATTTTCCCGATCAGATCGGCTGGTTCGCGGCGCGGGGCTTTCAGGTGGTGGCGCCGGACCCGCGCGGCTATGGCAATTCCCGCCCGCCGGAGCGCGACTATCCTCTGGATTTCTATCAACGCGATGCCGGCGACATGTTCGCCTTGATGTCGGCTTTGGGACATGCGCGATTCAGCATCATGGGCTGGAGCGATGGCGCCAATGTCGCCGCCATCATGGCGGCGGAAGGACCTGAACGCGTGGACAGGCTGGTGCTGTTCGGTGGTCAATCCTTCCTGACCGCCGAGGAGATCGCCGCTTTCAACGCCATACGCAGGATTTCCGCCTGGTCGCCCAGGGCGGCCGAAGCCATGCGCGCAGTTTATGGCGAGGCGTTGGAAGGTTTGTGGGACCGCTATGTGGACGGTCAGGTGGCGCTATTCGAGGCCGGGGGCAATCTGTACCGGGAACGGCTGGCCCAGATACGCTGCCCGGTCCTTGTGCTGCATGGCGCGCGCGATCCGCTGGTGCCTGTTTTTCATGCGGAGGCGATCCATCACGGCATAGCCGGCTCGCAGTTGCATATTTTCCCGGAAGGAAAGCACAATATCCACCAGCGATATTGCGATGAATTCAACCTCCTCGCGCATGCCTTCCTGACCCGGAGCTGATATGGACGCGCCCCACCCAGATGCGGAACACACGCTGAAGCGCGGCCTGGGGCTGTTCGATTCCACCATGATCGTGGCGGGCTCGATGATCGGGTCGGGCATCTTCATCGTGGCGGCCGAGATGGCGCGCGAGACCGGCGCCGCGGGCTGGATGCTGTTGGCCTGGGTGGTCGCCGGGGTGCTGACCCTGGCCGCGGCCCTTTCCTATGGGGAATTGGCGGCGATGATGCCGCGCGCCGGTGGGCAATATGTCTATCTGCGCGAGGCTTTCTCGCCGCTTTGGGGCTTTCTCTATGGCTGGACCCTGTTCCTGGTGATCCAGACCGGCACCATCGCCGCTTCCTCTGTCGGCTTTGCCCGTTATCTGGGCGTGCTCGTGCCTTTCATTTCGGAAAGCCATTACCTGATCGCGCCCATTCGCATCCTGCCGCGCTATGCCGTGTCGCTTTCCACCGCCCAGATCGTATCGCTGTTCCTCGTCGCTTTCGTGACCTGGACCAATAGCCGTGGGCTTAAATACGGCAAGGGCATGCAGAATGTCTTCACCAGCATGAAGATCGGCACGCTGGTGGGCGTGATTGTGATCGGAGGGTTGCTGGGCTGGAATGCGCTGGTGGTGCAGGGCAATTTCGCCCACGCCTGGACGCCGGTCGGCGTACTGCCGCCGGCGGCCGGACTATCGCCGCTCAGCGCCTTCGGTATTTTCGTGGGCCTGTGCACGGCACAGATCGGTTCGCTGTTTGCCGCCGACGCCTGGAACAATGTCACCTTCACCGCCGGGGAGGTGCGCAACCCGGCGCGCAATGTGCCCTTGTCGCTGCTGCTCGGCACCGTGATGGTTTTGACCCTCTATATTCTGGCGAATTTCGCCTACACGGTGGTGCTGCCTTTCGGCCAGATCCAGAATGCGCCATCCGACCGGGTGGCGGCGGCGGTGTTCGAGGTGATTTTCCCGGGCATCGGCGCGACGATCATTGCCGTGGCCATCATGATCTCGGCCTTTGGCTGCATGAACGGCATGATCCTGGCCGGCGCGCGGGCCTATTTCGCCATGGCGCTGGATGGATTGTTCTTCAAGCGCGCCGCCAGTCTCAATGACGCCAAGGTGCCGTCGCCTGCGCTATGGATGCAGGCCTCATGGGTGGCGGTGCTGGTACTGGCCCGCACCTACAATCCCGCCACCGACACTTACGGCAACCTCTACAGCAACCTGCTGGACTATGTGGTGTCGGCGGCATTGATCTTTTACATCCTGACCATCGCCGGCCTGTTCCGCTTGCGCCGCACCCGCCCGGATGCGCCCAGGCCCTATCGCGCCTGGGGTTATCCCCTGGTGCCGGCGCTCTACATCGTGGCCGCGGCGGTCATCCTGGCGGTTCTGTTCCTCTATCGCCCGGCCACAACCATTCCCGGCTTGGTGATCGTGCTGATCGGCGTGCCGGTCTATTTCGCCTTTCGCGCGGCAAACCGGCAGGCGTCCTGATGCGGGTGGGTATCGAAGCTTCAATCGATGGCACCTTACTGGGCGGCTTTGCCGGACTGGAGCTTGTTCGCATTCCGGCCGAACCGGACCGGGAGATCGTGGTCGATTTCTGGGTCGCGGCGCTGGCGCCTGCGTCCCAGCGCCGGCAATGGCCATATCTCAAAGGCGTGAAAGCGGTGCAAGGCCTGTGGGCCGGGGTCGATTCGCTGCGTCCCCTGATCCCGCAGACGGTCGCCCTGTGCAGCGCGCGCGGCGTGCATGACGCGCCCACCGCGGAATGGGCGGTGACTGCCGCCCTGGCGATGCAGAAATATCTTTACTTCTACGCTGATCTTCAGCGCCGCGCCGATTGGGCGGGCAAGGACAAAGCGGAAGACATCTATCTTCTGTCGGAGGGCGCCAAGCGCGAGCCGGATTGCCCGGTCCTGGTCGAAGAAGTGGCCGACAAGACGGTGTTGATCGTCGGATATGGCTCCATCGGGGCGGCGGTCGAGGCGCGATTGACCCCTTTCGGCTGCAAATTCCTGCGCGTGGCGCGGTCAGCCCGCGAAGGTGTGGCACCTGTGTCGGCCCTGGATGATTTCCTGCCCTTGGCCGATATCATGATCCTGACCACGCCGCTGACCCGTGAGACAAGAGGGCTGATCGACGCCCGGCGTATTGCGAGGATGAAGCGCGGCGCGCTGCTGGTGAATGCCGGCCGGGGTGCGGTTGTGGATACGGACGCGCTGGCCCAGGCCCTCACCCGTGGCCTTATCCGCGCGGCGCTGGATGTCACCGATCCGGAGCCGTTGCCGCCGGACCATCCCTTGTGGCGGGCGCCCAACCTGTTGATCACCCCGCATCTGGCCACCGACACGCCGCGCTTCATGGGGCGCGCCTTTGCCTTCGCCGCCGAACAGGCGCAACGTTTCGCCCGTGAAGAGAAGCTGTTCAACATCATTACGGGCGAATATTGATGGGAATCGAGCAGGACAAGATCGACCTGACTTGTGCTTTGCGCGCCGCAGCCGAAATGGGCATGCATGAAGGTGTCTGCAACCATTTCAGCTATGCTGTGGACGACCATACGTTCCTTATCAACCCGCAAGGCATTCATTGGCTGGAACTGGTCCCGTCCGACATCGTGACGGTGGATGCGGCGGGCAGGCGCATCGCCGGCAATCGCGCCGTCGAGCCCACGGCTTTTTTCATTCACAGCCGCATCCATCGCGCGAAACGAGCGGCCCGCTGCATCATGCATGCCCATATGCCCTATGCCACGGCGCTGATCTTGCTGGAGGGCGGCAAGCTGGAATGGTGCAGCCAGAATGCCCTGCGCTTTTTTGGCCGCACCGCTTATGACACGGTCTATAACGGGTTGGCGCTGGACGATGCCGAGGGCGACCGCATCTGTGCTGCCCTGGCCAAGGCCGATGTACTGTTCATGGCCAATCACGGTGTACTCGTCTGTGGCGACAGCATCGCCAATGTGTTCGACGATCTCTACTATCTGGAACGCGCCGCCATGGTGCAGGTGCTGGCGCAATCGACCGGCGGCAGGCTGCGGATTGTGCCGGACGAGGTCGCGGCCCAGACCGCGCGCCAGCATGCGCAGGAACGTCAGCAATCGGCTTTGTTTCTGGAGGCGCTCAAGCGGCGCCTGGATACGACCGATCCCGGCTGGTCGCAAAGATAGCAATGTTCCCCTATCATGCGGCGGTCGCCGCATCACAAAAACAAGGACGTCCGCGTGGCTGACAGGCTTCTTTCGATTTTTCCCACCACTATTCTGCAGCGCCGCTTGGAAGGCATGGAGGAGGCCAACCGTCAATTGGAAGCGCTGGTGATGCAGATCGCGGCCAGCGAAGCCAATTCCACCACCGGCACCACCACCGAGGGCGGCTTCCAGACCAAGGACGACCTGTTCCAGCGTGACAATCCCGGCATCACGGCGCTCAAGCCGTATATTCTGAGCGCCGTGCAGGAATATGCCGGGCTGCTTGTCCGCCAGGAACTGACCCGCCCGCCGCAGAAAATCGATTTCGTACTGTGGGGCTGGGCGGTGATCTACAAGGCGGGGCATAGCCAGGGACTGCATGTCCATCCCAGCGCCAATGTCAGCGGCGTCTATTATGTCAGCGCGCCACCCGCAAGTCTGGAGCCGGGCGACGCAGGCAAGATCTCCTTTTACGATCCCAGGCCGCGCGCCACCATGATCCAGCTTCCCTATCAGGCGACGCGGCACCGCATCGCGCCGGTGCCGGGCGACATGTACCTGTTTCCCTCCTGGCTGGAGCATTCGGTTTCGCCGTTTGAGGGCGAAGGCACGCGCATCTGCATCGCCTTCAATGGCAAGCTGATCCTGGAATGATGCGCATCCTCGCCACAGATGACTAACGCCGACAAAGTCGAGAAGCTGCGCGCCAAGGCAACCGAGCTGCATGGCGCCGGACAGGTGGACGAAGCGGAACGGCTTTATCGCCGCATCCTGGAGATGCATCGTACAGACCGGAAGGCGCGCTATGGCATCGGTGTCATCCGGTTGCAGCAAGATCGCGCCACCGAGGCGCTCGCCTTTCTCGAACCTCTGGCGGCTGAAGTACCACAGGATGGCGATATCGTCAGTCAATGCGGACGGGCCAGGCTGGCGCTGGGTCGCACCGACGAAGCCTTGCTGGATTTCGACCGGGCGCTTGCGGCCAATCCCAACAATGCTCTCGCCTTGCTCTATCGCGGGGAGCTTCTGGCCGGGATGGGCCGGCTTAAGGAAGCACTGATAGACTATGAACGTTTGCTGCAAATCGCGCCGGGTTATGACGAAGCCTGGTTCCGGCGTGGCAATCTCCTATGGCAAATGGAACGGCTGGAAGAAGCTAGCGCCAGCTTCCGGCGGGCGTTGGAATGCAATCCCGGCCGCTTCAGTGCCGCCTTCAACAGCGGCACTGTGCTGCTCAAGCTGGAGCGCCATGACGAGGCCTTCGCCGCCTTTGCCGGAGCGGGCGCCATGGCACCGGATCATCCCTATGTGCTGGGTGGGCTTGCAGCCGCCGTGTTGGGTGGCTGCGATCTCCAGCGATGGCCGGATTTGCAGACTCGGGTCACCGAAGCGGTGCGCGATAAAAAGACAGTGATCGCCCCGCTGGATTTCCTTCCCTTTTGCGACGATGGCGCGCTCAGGCGGCGTTGCAGCGAGACATTTGTCGCCGACCGGGGCCTGCGTCCGGCTGGCCCGCTATGGACGGGGATGCCGACCGCGCATGAGCGCATTCGCGTCGCCTACCTATCGGCGGATTTCCGCCAACATGCCACCGCCGAACTAATCGCGGGCCTGATCGAAGCGCATGACCGGACACGGTTCGAGATCGGCGCCGTCTCCTGGGGCCGCGATGACGGCAGTGCGATGCGGGCGAGGCTGATGGACGCGTTTGACTGGTTCGAAGATGTGCGCCGGAAAACCGATGCCGAGGTGGCGCAATGGCTCAAGGACAGGGAGATCGATATTGCCATCGACCTCAAGGGCCATACTCAGGAGTCGCGGCCCGGCATATTTGCCCACCGCCCCTGTCCGGTGCAGGTGAGTTATCTGGGCTATCCCGGCACCATCGGAGCGCCTTGGCTGGATTATATTTTGGCGGATTCGCGGGTTCTGCCGTTCGACCAGCAGGACTTTTACAGCGAGAAGATCGTCCACCTGCCGCATTGCTATCAGGTCAATGACGGCGCCCGGGCGATCGGCGAAACATCCTTGCGCGCCGAGGCGGGATTGCCTCAGCAGGGCTTTGTGTTCTGTTGTTTCAATGCGGCATGGAAGATCACCCCGGCGATGTTCGATGTCTGGATGCGGCTCTTGGCAGCCGTGCCCGGCAGTGTCTTATGGCTGCTTAAGGACAATGAAGCAGCCAAGCGTCATCTGGCAGAGGCGGCAATCGCGCGCGGGATCGATCCGGCACGGCTGGTATTTGCGCCGCGCCTGCCTTCCGCGGAGCATCTGGCGCGGCACCGGCTGGCAGATTTGTTCCTGGATACGCTGCCCTATAATGCCCATACCACGGCCAGCGATGCCTTGCGGGCGGGCCTTCTCCTTCTCACCTGTCTGGGCCGGCAGTTCGACGGCCGCGTTGCAACAAGCTTGCTGGAAACGATCGGGTTGCCCGAGCTTGTGACCCACACTATCGAAGACTATGAGGCTCTGGCTCTGGCGCTGGCGCATGATCCAGCGCGATTGCAGGGCCTGCGTAGCCGGTTGGCGGAAAATCGCCGAACCAGTCCGCTCTATGATACCAACGGGTTCCGCCGATCCCTGGAGACCGCCTATCTGCGCATGATGGAAATCTCACGCGCGGGACATGGGCCGCAAAGCTTCATGGTCCCCGGCTGATCGGGTCTGGTTGCTCCGGCTTGAAGTTTTTGTTTCAATCCCGCCAAGGGCGGGGAAAATCCGCGACAGTGGGGAACACATGCGCGTTTGGCTTTTGGCGGCGGCAATTCTGGTTCTGGCGGTGCCCGCCCAGGCGCGGCCGCGCGACGATGCCTTGTCCGGCGCCTTCCGGTGCGCGGCCATCGCCGATTCGAGGGCATGGTTGGATTGCTATTACGGCGCCGCCCAGCCGGTGCGGGCTTCTCTCGGCATGCCGCCGGCACTGGCAGGACAGCTCAAGCTTGCGGCATCACCGCCGGGCGGCGGCGAGCCGCAGAATGAAGCGGTGCGCGATGAGGTGATGTCGGCCGCCGCCGGTTGTATTCGCGTGGCAGGCGAGCGGCCCTGGTTGGATTGCTACTATGGCGCCGCCCAGCCGATGCGGGTGCAGCTTGGCCTGGCGTCGCCCCAGACATTGCCTCGGCCTGCGCCTGTGCCCACGCCGCAACTCGCTTATGCGGCGCCGGCCCCGAGGCCCGCCGGGCCTGCGCCCATGCCGCGCAGTACCGGCCTGTTGACCGGCCTGTTCAACGATTCCAAGCCTGTCGTGCGCAACATGCCGATGCGGTCCTTCAGCCAGGACAAGAATGGCTCTTTTACCGTCACGCTGGCCGACGGCCAGGTTTGGAAACAAGTGGCGGAGGACGAGGTCTATCACCCTGCACATTGGCGCAAGGAAGCGGGCGAAATGCTGGTGACGATATCGCCTGCACCCATGCATACTTTCAGCATGAAGGTGGAGGGGGAGAGTCATGATTATAAGGTTCGGCGCATCCACTAGTTTATTTTGTTGATCCCCCTCTGGCCTCGACTATCACGCCTTCGCTGTGCTCCGGCGCCCGTCTCGGCCACCTCCCCCTTGGGCGTGCTTATGCACGCGAAGGGGGAGGCGGGCCATGGCCCTAGCGGATGGTCGCCGCACGAAATGCGCGGCTCGAGATTGCTGGATTCTCCTATATCTTCGCCCTGGCGTCGCGTCTGGCCAGCCGCGCCAGCAGATAATCCACTTCCACGCGGGTTTCGGCCGAGAATAAGGGCGCCGGCTTGCGGATGGTAGCGGTGCGGAGAATTCCCCGGCGCATCAGCACATATTTGCGTACCGCCAGGCCCACGCCGGGCTGATGGTCATAACGGAGCAGGGGCAGGTGGGGGTCGAACAAGTCGTGCATCTCGTCGCGCTTGCCGGCCTTGCTGAGCTTCACGGCCTCCACCAACATGTCGGGAAAAGCATAGCCGGTATTGGCGCCATCCACGCCGCGGTCCAGCTCGAAATCCAAAAACAGCCCATTGTTGCCGATCAGGATCGAGATCTTGCGCATCGAGCCATCTTTTTCCCAGCCGCGCAGGGTGGTGATCTTGTCCAGCCCCGGCCAGTCCTCATGCTTGAGGATCACCAGCGATGGATTCTCCGTCACCACCCGCTTGACCAGGCCGTTGGACATGGTGACGCCGGTGGAATGGGGATAATCCTGCAACACCCAGGGGATGTCGCTGCCGATGGCTTCCACCGCGTTGCGGAAATAAGCGGCGATCTGGTCGTCGGTCTTGAGGCCGGCACCCGGCGCGATCATCACGCCTGCCGCCCCCATATCCATCACCTTGCGCGACAGGGAACGGATGGCGGCAAAGCCCGGCGCGGACACACCCACGATGATGGGTTTGCCGGCGGCGCGCTTTATCACCCGCGCGGCCAGGGCCAGAGCTTCTTCCGCATCCAGCTTGGGCGCCTCGCCCAGCACTCCCAGGATGGTGAAGCCGTTGCAGCCCGCTTCGAAATAGAAATCGGTCATGCGATCGACCGAGTCCCAGTCGATGCTGCCATCTTCGTTGAAGGGCGTGGGCGCGATGGAATAGACGCCGGAGGCGCTGGTATCGAGCTTCATGACATTTCCTTTTTGCGTCCTGTTGTCCCTGGCATTCGAATCCGGCTCGGCAGCGTTGGCCGCCCCGGGGATGCAGGAAAATTCAATAAAATCAACCCATTACCTATGGCGTCCACCCACGCCTGCCTGGGCTGGGGTTCGCCTGTGAACTCTAGCGGCCGGGCGCCGTCCGCGCCATCCGCTATCGCCGGGCAGCCGATATGCTCTAGACTTTGGGCAAGCAAGAAAAAACGCCTGAGCGGCGCGAAGGAAGATCATGGAACGGGCAACGAAATCGCGCCTGGCGGCGGTGCTGCTTTTGTCGTCGGCATTGGCTGGCTCGGCATTGGCACAAGGGCAGCAGGCCGATGTGCTGATCACAGGTGGGACCATCTATGACGGCTCCGATGCCAAGCCCTTCACCGGCGATGTGGCGATCACAGGCGACAAGATCACCTACGTCGGTCCCCACGCGAATGTGACCGCCAAACGCACCATCGATGCCCATGGCATGATCGTGTCGCCGGGGCTGATCGATGCCCATACCCATGCCGACCGTTTTCTGGACGCGGCCGACAAGGAGCAGCGGTCCAACGCAGCCTGGACCATGCAAGGCGTCTCGACCGTGTTTATCGGGGTTGACGGCGCGGGGACACCCAATCTCAAGGACCATTTCGCGAAGCTTTCGGCCCAGGGCGTCGGCACCAATATCGTGTCCTATGTAGGGTTCGGCGCCATCCGCAAGGCGGTAATTGGCGATGCGGCGCGTGCGCCCACGCCAGCAGAGCTGGACCAAGAACGGGCGCTGGCGGTGAAAGGCATGTGTGAAGGTGCCATCGGCTTTTCCACCGGCCTGTTCTATGCACCCCAGAATTTCGCCAGGACCGATGAAGTGATCGCCCTGGCCAAGGAAGCCGGCAAGCGCGGCGGCATCTATGACACCCACCAGCGCGACGAGTCCTCCTATTCCATCGGGTTGATGAACTCTTCCAAGGAAGTGCTCCAGATCGGGCGCGAAGGCGGCATCCCGGTGCATTTCTCCCATATCAAGGCGCTGGGCCATGACGTGTGGGGAAAATCCAAGGATCTCATCGCCCTGATCGATGACGCCCGGGCCCATGGCCAGAATGTCACCGCCAACAATTATCCCTGGCTGGCTTCGAATACCGGGTTGGACGCGGCATTGATCCCGCGCTGGGCGTCGGATGGCGGTGCGGCCGCCATGCTCAAGCGGTTCGACGATCCGGCACTGATGGCCAGGATCAAGACTGAGATGGCGAAGAATCTGGACCGGCGCGGTGGGGCGCAAACGATTCTCATGTCAGCCGCCATCTCCGATGTCGACAAGGTCGCGGACGCGCCGCCCCGGCCCTGGACCGGCAAATACCTCTCCGACATCGCCAAGGACTGGAAGATGGATCCGCTGGACGCGGCCATCCGCATCCTGCGCGAAACCAAGGGCCACGCCTCGGTGATCTCGTTCAACATAAACGAGGCCGATCTGGAAAATTTCATGAAGCAGCCCTGGGTGGTGACCAGTTCGGACGGCAGCGCCGGCCATCCGCGCGAATATGCGACCTTCCCGACCAAATATGCGGTCTATGTGAAGCAGAGGCATGTGATCGATACCGGCTTCTTCATCCGCCATTCCAGCGGACTCACCGCCGATATCTTCAAGCTGGACCGACGCGGCTATCTCAGGAACGGCTACTTCGCCGATGTGCTGGTATTCGATCCCAATCGCTATGTGCCCAAGGCGGATTACGTCCATCCGGCGGTGTTGTCGCAGGGTGTGCAGGAGTTGTTCGTCAATGGCGTGGCAGCGGTCGACAATGGCAAGCCGACGGGCTCGACCTCGGGCCGTCCGCTGCCGCACACTCCGCCCGCGGGGACATGCCGTTAGCTGCTTGTGCGGATTTCGGGGTCGATCCGAATCGAAGTTTGAATTTCAACCAAAGTCACCAAGGGAGTTGTCATGCGTAGACGTGAATTGTTCGGTGCGGCGATGGCGAGCGGCGCCGTGGCCGCCATGCTGTCGGCCAAGGAAGCCGACGCCCAGCAGGCATCGGCGCGCGCGGCGCGCGGCATGGCCATGCCCAAGATCAAGGACATCAAGGTCATCGAAACACAACCGAAGGGCTCACGTCTCAATGTGGTCAAGGTGATCACCGACCAGGACGGACTCTACGGCTATGGCTGTGCCACCTTCACCCAGCGCGCCGATCTGATCAAACCGGCGGTGGACCTCTATCTCAAGCCGCTTTTGGTGGGCCGCACGGTGGATCGCATCGAGGACATCTGGCAGATGTCCTACAACTCCTCCTATTGGCGCAACGGACCGGTGGAGAACAATGCCATCTCCGGCGTCGACCAGGCCCTGTGGGACATCAAGGGCCGCATGGCAGGTATGCCGGTCTATCAGCTGCTGGGCGGCAAAGCGCGCGAGGCGGTGGACCTGTACGCCCATGCCGATGGCGCGGAAATCCAGGAGACGATCGACAGCGCCAAGCAATACATCAGCCAGGGCTTCCGCCATGTCCGCATCCAGGTGGGCGTTCCCGGCATGTCCGGCTACGGCGCCCGCCAAGCCGGTCAGCGCTTCCCGGCCATCCATGACGAGCCGGTATTCGAGCGCGAGGCCGCCAAGCGCCGCGCCCTGGCGCTGTTCGAAGCGGCACGTTCGCAACTGGGACAGGAGATCGAGCTGCTGCACGACGCCCATGAGCGTTACACGCCGACCGAAGCAATCCAATTCGCC
Organism: Rhizomicrobium sp.; assembly: GCA_036270435.1. Classification (GTDB taxonomy): domain Bacteria; phylum Pseudomonadota; class Alphaproteobacteria; order Micropepsales; family Micropepsaceae; genus Rhizomicrobium. Next base: position 13,503 of record DATBCP010000071.1, read on the forward strand.
AAGGATTTGGAGAAATACCACCTGTTCTATCTGGAAGACGTGCTGTCGCCGGAAGACATCGTCTGGTTCAAGAACATCCGCGAACAATGCTCCACGCCGCTGGCAATGGGCGAGTTGTTCAATTCACCGCATGAATGGACGCCGTTGATCAAGGACCGGTTGATCGACTATATGCGCATGCACCTCTCGCAGATGGGCGGGCTGACGCCGGCGCGCAAGGTGGCCGCGATGGGCGAGATCATGAATGTACGCACCGCCTGGCACGGTCCGGGCGATGTTTCCCCCATCGGCCATGCCGCCATGGTGCATCTGGACCTCAACATCACCAACTTCGGCATCCAGGAATACACGCCCTTCAATGACGCGGAAAAGGCGATCTTCAAGGGCGTGCCGGAAATGCGCGGCGGCTATTACTACGCCAACGACAAGCCGGGTTGGGGCATCGAGATCGACGAGGCGGAAGCCGCCAAGCATCCCTTCAATCACGACCAACCGCTCAATGGCGGTTGGGGCGTGATCCGCCTGCCGGACGGGCAAGTCATCAAGCAGTAGACGGTCTGAAAGCAAAAAGGCCCCGCATCGCAAGATGCGGGGCCTTTTTTTTGGCGAACGATGGCCGCCCGGGCTCGCGCGGCTAACCACGCGCGCCCACTACGCGCGGTTACGCTGTCGCTAACCGCCTAGGGCGCCGCGCCGTGGCTCGCGCCGCTTCGAACCTTTGGTTCAAAGCCCTTTCAGTTCGCGCAAGGCGATCTGCAGCATGGCGCGGCAATGGCCGATATTGTAGGCCCAGGCCGCGGTGGGATTTGTGCCCTTGGGCAACAGCTTGTCGATGGCCAGGCCGCGCGGATGCTCGGGAAAGATCAGCCGCTTGTAATTGTTGCGGACCAACAGCTTCATCACTTCATACATGTCGTTGTCGCCATTGTCGGGAAAGACCTCGGTATAGTCTTCCCGCGGCTTGCGCATATTGACATTGCGGAAATGCACCTGGCCGATGCGGTTGCGCGAGGCGAGCCAGTTGCCCACCACGATCGGGTCTTCACCCACCTCGCGGGTAACGCCGCAATCCCAGGTCATGCAGTTGGACGGAGAATTCACCGTCTCCACCAGCCGTTTCCAGTCATTGAAGCTGTTCAGCACCTGGGCCGAGCCGCGGCTCATGGGCGGCGGCGGGTCGTTGGGGTGCACCGACATCACAACCTTGTTCTTCTCCGCCACCGGAATCACTTCCTTGAGGAAATAGGTCATGTTCTTCCAGGTGTCTTCGTAATTTTGGGGGGCGCCGTCCGCCGGAAGGGCCGCCATATCCTTCATGCGGTCATACTTGAACTCGGTCATGCCCGAGGCGCCGCGGCCCGGTGACTGCTGATAACCGTCGGTCGCGCGATGGTTATAGAAATTCCATTCCAGGACCGGAATACCCAATTTTCCCATATTGACGATGGTCTGCTTGATCTTGCCGATCTCCTCGTCGCGGCCCGGCAAGCCGCGCACGATCAAGTTCATGTTGGGATCAACGCCATTCTTGTAAGACCAGCGGATCATCATAATGCCGATATGCATGTCGTGCTTTTTCAGCGCGTCCACCCGCGGCTGCAAATAGTCCATGCCCCAGGGCTGCTCCGGCACCGCCTGGGTGTCGATCCAGTCGATGCCCAGCTGCTTGATGTTGATGGCCTCCTGGTCGCTGAGCAGGTCCTCCATATAGGTGGTGAGCTTGGGTGTGTCCGGGCCTTCCTGCGGCTGGCCGATACGCTTGTTGGGGGTCGGATTGTAGGGGGCGGTCGGCCCCTGGGATGGCAGCTGCGCCAGGGCGGGTGCGGCTGCCGCGCCGGCCAGCAGCGCACTCGATGCGTGCAGCATTCCGCGGCGCGAGAATCTTGTCAGTAATGTCATGTTTCTTCCCCTTCGTGCGGCACTTCGCCGATTGTCGTTGGACGTTACCTATTCCGCCTCTGGCGGCAAGTCACCACGGAATATCCTTGGCGTATTTCTGTATCAAGCTGACGAAGACGGAAAGGTTGCCTTCATAGGCGGCCTTGGAACGGGCGCTCAAGGTGAAGGCGAGGAGGTATTCACCCTCTTCGGAATAGGCGATCGCTTTCCAGCCTCCTTGGCCGCCGGCCGGCGCAAAGGAATAGAGATTGAACGGCGTACCGTCCTTGTCGGTGACATCCGACAGTTGCTTGACCTCCGTGCCCGCGGGTGCGCCGGCACGATCGCTTTCCACCATCTGCGACAGCGAGGTCGCGGCGCCGCCGCCCATCCGGGAGAAGCCGCGGGCCTGGATCGTGACCTCGGCAGTGGCGGGATCGACACCGTCGGGGATCAGCGAATTGGCACCCAGCTTCAGGCTGGACTCCTGGTCCTGGTGCCAGTCGGGAATGTCGGGCAATTTCGGCCAGGACTTCACCCCGTCCGGTGTGGCGAATTGCAGCATTTCGGCGCTGGCCTGCGACAAGGGCGCCAAAAGCGCTCCCATCAGGACGAGTCGAAAAAGGCGTGTCATGGCACTGTCCCCCGGCAAAGCGTTTTGGCCGCGCTTCTGGGGCGTCAGTTTCCTTCACCCCGCAAGCCGGAGCAACGGGGAAAGTCGGCCCGGAGAAGGTTGCAGTTGCGAGATGAGACGTGCGACGAGGGCCTCAGGCCGCTGCCGATTTGGGATCAGGCGGCAGGGTGATGGTCACCGTGGTGCCGACATCCACACTGCTTTCCATGGTCAGCGATCCGCCATGCAATTCCGCCAGTTCCTTGGTCAGGGGCAAGCCAAGACCGGTGCCGGGATGCTTGTGGCTCATTTCGCTTTCCACCTGCCCAAAGGGCTCCAGCACTTTGGGAATGTCCTCGGCCCGGATGCCGATGCCGGTATCTGATACCGATATCGCGACACCTTCGCCGCGGCGGAAAACATCGATGGTGATTTCGCCGCCCACGGGCGTGAATTTCAAGGCGTTGGACAACAGGTTGAGCAGCATCTGGCGCAGGCGCTTGTTGTCGCCGCACAGCCGGTCGACGCCGTCAAAGACGTGAACCGAAATGCCGATATGGTCGCGGGTGGCCTGGGCTCCCACAAGACGCACGCAGTCGATGATGATTTTCAGGATCTCCACCGGCTCGACCTGCAGCTCCAGCTTGCCGGCGTCCAGTTTGGAGAGATCCAGCAGGTCGTTGACCATCGACAGGACATGCACGCCACTGGAATGGATGATCTGGGCATATTCAAGGTAGCGCTCGTTCTTGACCGGACCCGCCATCTCCTTGGCGATCATTTCCGAAAATCCCAGGATGGCATTGAGGGGGGTCCTGAGTTCATGACTGATGGTGGTGAGGAAGTCCTTGCGACACTGGGCCAGCTCTACCGCCTGTTGCTTGGCCTGGTGCGCGGTCTCCAGCTCGCCCATCAGCGCATCCATGCGCTTGCGATAGTCCGCCTCCATCCGGTGCTGATGGGACAGGTCGCGCAAGGTCAGCAACGTGCCGCCATCGGGGGTTTTGCGGATGTCGGGTGCGAAGTCGCTTTTACGCGCGGTGGTAATGGTCGCAGGCAAGCTCACCGGCATGCTTTCGCCCGACGGATTGGCCATAGGCGGCAGGAAGCGCGACGGCGCTCCTGCGCCCGCCTGGCTCGAAACCGGACCGGCGCTGGCGCGCTTGAGGAATTCCGATTCGATCACGATCGGAAAATGGTTGCGGAAGCTGAGATTGCAGGCGGAAAGCCGGTCGTCGGCATCGAAATAGGCGATCGGCTCGGGAATCTGATCGAACAACTCGGTCAGGTTCACACCCGAGGAGAGATACTGCCTTTTGTTGAATCGAATAACAGTCGGCATAAGCGTCTCCGGTACCCTCCGTAACGCCCCCCTTCAAGACCGGTCCTGCACCTGCATGACCGCTCACAGCCCGCGCAGAGTCTGGACCAAGCTGGTTACTCATTCCTTAATCCGACAATTACAAATTGATCTAAGGGCTTCTATCCACAAGCGAATTCTGGAACTCTGGGAACTTGGAATCTGACGGCATGTCACGAAAATCGCCGCGCGCTGCCGCCTCGGCGCATCGCGCTCTTCCAGGGTGGCGACTCGATCAGAGTGCCAATGGATCCGGACGCAATTGGAAATGCACCACCTTGCTGGTCACACCCTTGCCGCCTTCCATGTGGAATGGCGTGCGCGTGGCATAAGTGGACCACAGTCCGCGGCCCTTCCAACCGGCTTTGGCATCGTCGATGCGTCCGTCCATTCCCTTGGCGTAGAAGCCCATGGGATAAGGCACGCGCAAGGTCATGAACTTGCCGTTCACCAGCGCAAACAACGCGTCCGAGGCATTGCCGGTGGCGATCGGAATATTCTTTCCGAGACCGAACGTGTCGTACTGATCCACCCATGAATAATAGCTGGCTTCAGCGCTGCCCGGTTCCTTGACGTCGCGGAATTGCGGACCCGGGAAGGGATAAAGCGTCCAGCCTTCGGGGCATTGGTTGCCGGTGGCATTTGGACCGTTGAGTGGGCCCTTGCATTTGCGGCGGTCGAAACTGGCGAAATGGCCGCTGGCAAGGCTGGTCCACACCACGCCGTTGTGATCGATATCCATTCCGCGCGGCGAATAGCCATGCATCCGGGCCTTGGGGTCATCGAGCGGCGGCTGATAGATCTCGGTCAAGGCCAGGGACGGATTGCTCCCTGGCACGACCCGGAAGATCGCGCCGGGAAAGCCCACCGACGAGCCCCAGATGGAGTCGTCGGCAGGATTGGGCGCTACGCCATAAAAGCCCCCCGCAAGACGCATGTCTTTGTTGGGGTCCTGTTTCTCGCCCGGCTCGGTATAGGCATCGCGTTTGCCGTTGCCGTTGGTGTCGACCACCAGCGCGGTCCAGCCTTGCGCCTTTTGCGCGTCATGGGTGGCATCCCAAATCTTCGTGTCGAACCATCCCACCACCGGACCGCCGCCACTGGTCCAGATGCGGTCCTGGGCGTCGAACTGCAGGTGATGGGTGGCATAGCAGGTGTCGATCGGCGTGAAGATCTTCGTCGCCGGATCATAGACCGCAAGCTGGCGGCCCGACCGGTCCATGGCGAAGGCTTTTGCCGAGGGATGGTTCGACCCCTTCTTGCAGAAGGCCGGTTCATTTTCGGGCACGCGCACGCGGGTGGTGAACCACACCCGCCCCTTGGCGTCGAACATCGGATTGTGAATGGTGGTCTGGCTGTTCCAGATCGCTTCCCGTCCCCAATAGACCGAGGGATTGGGTATCTCGTTATCCTTGCTGTTGGGCGTGTCGGGGTCCAGCACCAGCGCCTTGACTTGGCTCCTCTCATGCTTGACCGGATCCAGCACGGGAATGAAATCACTGCTTTCCTCCGGCGAGCCATAGATCTTGCCATAGGCATTCACGGTGGGATTGCGCCGGTCCGTGGAGTTCTCGTCATGCAAATAGGCCTTGGGCGTGTTCCAATCCCACAGGGTGATGACGATGTTGCGTTCCTTGCCTTGCGGGCGCTGGGGTTTGGCGAAGGGCAGTTCGCCTTTGGCGATGCGATCGCTCCAGTCGCCGAACAAGGCAAAAGCCTTCTGCGTGTCGAGCCGGCCGATGGAGCCGATCATGCCGTTCGCGGCTTGGCCGACTTGAATGCGATGTTCCCAAGCGTCGGCGGAGGAGTCGAACTTGCCCAGCGTCTTTTCGATATTGCGCGTCGCCGGATCACCCAATTGATGGCAGGTGTAACAGCCATCGGTTTTCACCACATCCAGCCATTGCTGCTGGCTTTTCATCTTGGCGTCCATGCCATTGCCGCCGGGCTTGGGGCCGCTGCCCGGGAATTCGCTTTTGGCGGGAATCCTCAGCATCGAATACCAATAGATCGCGGGATAATATTGCGCCGCCGCCTTGGCGTCGGGGGCGGGCACCGCTTTCAGGTCGAGCGTTTGGCCAGGCCGGCCCTGGATCTTCTGGGAATCGACCAATCCGTATCCGCGCACCCAGACCGAATAGCTGGCTGCCGGCAGATCGGGCAGGACATAACGGCCGGCATCATCGGTGACCACGATCTTGGTGTATTTGGTGGGAAGATCATTGGTTTCCGCGATGACCCAGACGCCCGCCTCCGGTCCTTTTGCGCCGGTGACAAGCCCGCCGATACTGCGGGAGTCGATGGTGACTTTCGGGGATTGTGCCGCGACCGGCGGCCAGGAAAAAAGCAATGCGGTTCCGCAAAGAAGAAGGGCCGCGCCGATACCATGCCTGGGTGCCATAACGGTTTACCTCCCGGATTGTGGATGTTTTCTGCCCTGATCTTTCCTGAATAGTCCTGCCATGGCCCAAGCTTAATCCCAGCCAGCCCGCGCGAAAAGCGCCGGCGCGGATCGAGACGCCCGACTTTCGGACAATTTGACATTTAAAGCCCTGTTAAGGCGGGGCTCCTAGCTTGGCGTCACCATCCTGTTTTCTCGAGATATTTCCATGTTCGCCGCACCCTCAACCGTCCCGAAGGCGGTCTGACCATGTCACGCTTTGCGTTGTTGAAGGAACTGCCCAACCGGACCTCCAGCGAGGCACGTCGCGACCTGCTGCGGGAAGTCACGGAAAATTTGAGCGGCCGGACTGGCGTGCCGTCGCCCGAAGAGAGCGCCGAACTGGACCGCGTCATGGCATCGGTGGCGAGTGAATTCTCCACCCAGGTGCGGGCCGAGTTCGCCAAGCTGGTTGCCGCCACGCCGGTGCATTTCATCCGAACGGCGGAACATTTCGCCATGGATGAGATCGAAGTCGCGGCCCCGGTGCTCCAACATTCCGAGGCCCTGTCCGAGGAGGTGCTGCTCAAGGTCGTAGCGGAGAAGTCGGAAGCGCACATGATGGCGCTCACCCAACGCAGCAGCGTCAGTCCGCGCCTCTCCCATGCCCTGGTGGAACGCGGCGGAGACGAGGTGGTCTCCTCGTTGCTCAGCAATGAGGGCGCCGACATCGCCGACAAGACCTTTGACATGGTGATGGAGCGGGCCGACGCTTCGCCGCTGCTGCAGGCCGGGCTGGTAAGGCGCAAGAGTGTGCCGTTGGACTTGCTCAACGAACTGTATCTCAAGACCGAAACCGGCCTGCGCCAGGAGATCATGGCCAAATTCGGCCAGGTCGATCCCGCCGAACTGGAAAAGGCATTCGAACGCAGCCGTATCCGCCTCAACAGCCGCTACCGGCAAGTGCCGGAGGACATCGCGGTCGCGCGCAAAAACCTGGCGGCGCTGGAAGCCAAGCGCCCGCTGGCGCCGGCGAGCCTGGCAGGTTTGCTGCGCGAAGGCGCGGGCACGCGTACCACCTTCCTGCTCGCCTTTGCCAAACTTGCCGACGTCGAATTCGAAGTGATCCAGCGGGCGGTGGATGGGCCGGATCTCGATACCTTGGCGCTTCTGTGCCGCGGCTCGGGCTTTGACCGCAGCCTGTTCGTGACATTGGCCGTGGCGTTGGACAAGTCCGGCGGCGGTCTGGCCAAGGCGGACGTGTTCGCGCAGCTGTATGAAGCCGTGCCGGTGCAGGCCGCGCAGCGGGCCATCCGGTTCTGGAAGATCAGGACTGGCGGCTAGGATCGCGGACGGCGATCAGGCTGTTGCGTCCAGCAAGGTCTTGAACATCTGGGACGAGGTTTTGTAAGCCAGGAGACTGGCGCGAAAGTCATTGGCCGCTTCCTTGAAATTCACCAACTGAGCCGGCAGGTCCGCCTGGGACGGCAGATTGGCATAGGGCGCGGCCGGATCGTAAGCCAGCAGGAAGGACGAGGTGACGGTGTTGCCGGTGCCGGTGGCAGACGTCGGGTCTTGCCCATTCGCTGT
>DATBCP010000072.1:0-6865 GCA_036270435.1 Rhizomicrobium sp.
AAGACCATCGTCATCGCCCGCGACCTGGGCGCCAATGTGGATGTGGCAAGCGGCATCTCGCCAACCGACCGGATCATCGACAATCCCACCGACGCCCTGCAGAACGGCGACCAGGTGCGGGTTTCTAATCGGTAGCGGGAGTGGCCCCTTATCGCCTATAACAACGCCTCCATTTCGGGGTGAACCATGCGCGTCTTGAAAATCCTGGCTCTCGTCCTGCTGCCGATGGTGGCGCTGACGGCCTGCGGAAAGAATTCGGATGCGGCCAGTTATGACACGTCGCCGGACTCCAATGCGCGTTTCCTGGCCGATTATGCCAAGCGGCCCGGCGTGACCAAGCTGCCGGACGGGCTGATGTACCGGGTGCTGAAGGCCGGCACCGGTCCCCAGGTCCAGAAGGACAATGACGTGGTGACGGTCTTCTACAAAGGCGCGCTGATCAGCGGAAAAGTGTTCGACCAGACCAAGGAAGACCCCGCCCAATTTCAGGCCGGCGCGTTGATCCCAGGCTGGGTCGAGGCGCTGAAGTTGATGAAAACCGGCGACACATGGGAATTGGCGATCCCGCCCGAACTGGGCTATGGCCCCGATGGCGCCGGCGACGCGATTCCGCCCAATCAGACGCTGATCTTCACCATGAGCCTGGTGAAGGTCGAATACGCGCCGTGAGACGCGACCGGCGAAGCCGGGCAAATCGGTCCAGTGGACCGATTTGAGCGTCGAACGCGCCGAGCTTGGGCGAGGCGCAAGGCGGAAATCCCCCTCCGGCTTCGACTTTCCGGCGGTCGTTACACTTCCGCCGCCGTCGAAGCCACCTCCCCCTTTCCCGCGCTACGCGCTGAAGGGGGAGCAAGACTAGTGATCGCTGAAGGTCGCCCGGCGGCTGCGCTGCCGGGCTCGAGATTTCTGGAACTGCTGCCTACTCTGCCTGGTCTGTTGATGCGTTCAGAACTTGTATCCCAGCGTCACCCCCGTCATGCGCGGTGCCAGCGGAATGCACTGCAAGACACCGGAGGTGTTGGGCGAACCGAAAGTCCCGTTGGGCGCGGAATTCAGCACCCCGGTATATTCCGGCAGGCAGGCTTCGGTGTTGGCGACATTGTTCATGAACACAGCCAGGTCGGCATTGGTATGGCCGACATCGGTGAATTCCAACCGGAAATTCAACAGGCCATAAGCGAAGGTGCGTTGAGACGGGTTGTAGGGCCTTAGATCCGCCAGGTAGCGGCTCTGCCAATAATAATGCGCGGTGAACAATGTGTCGCCCAGCGGCAGCCCGCCCAAATCGGTGCCGAAATTGACGGTCGCAGTTTCGTTGGTCTGCCAGGCCGGGACCGGAATGGGCGTGCCCGACAGGTTGGTCCCGCTGCTGGGCTGCAGATAACCCGGCGGCACGATGAAGCTATAGTCCGTATAGCGCGGATCGATATAGCTGCCCGAGGCATTCAGCGTCAGCCAATCCGTCGGCAAAAGGGTGACGTCCCATTCCGCGCCATAGATCTTGCCTGCCGCAGCATTGAGGGTGATGTTCTCGTTGAGAAAACCCACGCAGTTGCCGGCATTGAACGCGCTCTGGGTGCAGGGGCCGCCGCCGGTGGCTGTGGCCAGCGTCACATTGGGCACCTGCTGCTGCACCTGGATATTGTGATAGCTGGTTTCGTACAGCGCCAGGTCGGTGCGCAGCGGCATGCCCCAGATCGCCCAGTCCGACTTCACCCCGATTTCATAGTCCAGCACGTTTTCCGGCAGAGCCGTCAGGGCGGCAATATTCTGCGCCTGGGTGTTGATGCCGCCCGAGCGGTAGCCTGACCGCATGGTGGCATAGACCATGGTGCCTTCCCACAGGTCATGATCCAGCGCCAGGGTCCAGGTCGGCTTGTGGTAGCTCTTGTTGATGTCCGCCGCGCATTGCGACAAGGGCAAGGTCGCGCCATTGGCATTGGTGAGCAGGCAGACATTGCTTTGCCCGGCATAGCTGATGCCGTTGTAAACGAAAGGCGCGGGATTGAAGACCGCATTGGTCAGCGCGTTGGTGGTCGCCTGCGTCGCCGGCGTGCGGATCGACTGGCTGGCGACATGGGCGAAGCGCTCGTCATAGGTATAACGCACACCGGCGGTGAAACGGGTGTCGGGCCAGATGCTGTAGGTCGCCTGGGCGTAAGCCGCGTAAGAGCTGTTTTCCTCGCTATTGTTGCTCCAGTCGGTGATGCTGAACTGCCTGCCCGCGACTGCGGTGGGCGGCCCGGCGGCGGAAGGCAGGAATTGATACAGCAAGCCGCCGTCATTGGGGCTGCGCTCGCGGAAATAGAACAGGCCGGTGGTCCATTGCAGCTTGTCATCAAAGGATTTCCCGTTGACGGTGAGTTCGGTCTGCCAGGACTCGTAATCGGGGAAGTTGTATTTGTAAGTGTTGCTTTCAAAGGGCAGGCCGCGGCTGACCGCCGTGCCGGTATTGCCGAAGGTGCGATAGGCCGCCATCAGGCGCACATCGATGTCTCCGAATCTCTTGTTCGCCGTGGCCGAGTAGGTCCCATAATGCCCGGCGCTGAGATTGGAAATATCCTGCTCGGCCGACCAGAAGCTGTAATTCTGCTCGCGCAACACCGAAGCCAGGATCGCATTATAGGCCTGGGGCGAGGGATTGGGATTGGACACGCCGGTGGCGGTCGCCGTCAGGTAGTAAGGCTGCATGACCTGGCCGCGCAAATCGGTGAAGGGAAGGCAGGTGACCGGGATATTGCAGATCGAGGTACGGGTGTTGGAGGGCACGGTGCCGACGAAGAATCCCAAGTCGTGATAGCTCGATCCCGTATCATGCTCGGAGGAGATGTCGGCCCGCACGACCAGGTCGAACGTGTCGTCAGGCTGCCATTTCGCCGAGAAAACCCCCGCCAGCTTCTTGAAGCCCATCGCGGCCTGATCGTTATGCCGCCCCGACGCGGGATCGAAGAAATAATTGGCGATATAACCCTTCTGGTTTTCCGAATTCAGCGCCACCCGCAGGAACAGCGTGTCGGCCAAGGGGATATTGACGGCGCCCTGCAAGCCGGCCCGGCCATAATCGCCCACGGTCGCCTGGACATAGCCGCCAAAATCGGGGCCCGGCGTCCGGCTGTTGTACAAGATGGCGCCGCCGGTGGTGTTGCGGCCCACCAGCGTGCCTTGCGGACCTTTCAGGACCGCCACATTGTCGAGATCGAACAGCGAGCCGGTCAGGCCCAGGGCGCGGGCATAATAGACCCCGTCCTTGTAAACCGCGGACGCCGTGTCGAAAGCCAGGCCGGGATTGCCGCCCCCCGAAGGGGCGTCGAAATTGCGCTGGCCGCGGATGGTGATGTTCAGCGTGTCCTGCCGGAAGGAGGTGGGCGCGATATAGACCGATGGCGAGACATACTTCAGGTCCTCGATGGTCTTGACGCTGAGCTTGTCGAGATCGGCCTGGCTGAGGGCGGTGATGGAAATGGGGACGGTCTGTGCCTCTTCCTCGCGTTTGCGGGCGGTCACGACAACCTTTTCCAGGCCGGCCGCCTGGCCGCCTGCCGTGGTCTGGGTCCCGGGGGCGGTGCCCGTCGTCTCGGCGGTGGCGCTGGCCTGCGCCCAGGCAGGAGTGCTCAGGACCAGACTGACGGTCGCCAAAAGACTGGCGGTTGCCAAAAGACTGGTGGTTGTCAAAAGAGCCGCAAGCAGGCGGTTGGACATGGCATTCCCCTGGCAGGCATGCATCGGCGGCGGGCGCTTTTTCATCGCCTTAAACCGTTGAAAATCGCACGATGCTCTATCGGAAATGCCTGACCGGATAAAGGCAATGTGACGGAGTTGCGTCAAATCGGGAAGATTTCCCTATAAGGTGCCAAGCGCAAGCCGCGAGGGGCCGCCCGTCTTGAAATCCATGAGGAAAAAATGACGAAAATCGCAATGATCACGGGCGCCGGCAGCGGCGTGGGACGGGCTGTCGCCCAAGCCCTGGCCGAAGACGGCTGGCAGCTGGCGCTGGTGGGCCGCAAGCGGGAGACGCTGGAGGAGACCGCCCGGAGTTTGAAAGGCACCCACCTGCTGGCGCCCGCCGATGTGGGCGATCCGGCGGCCGTGAAAGGCATTTTCGCCCAGATCGAGGAAAGGTTCGGCCGGCTGGACATGCTGTTCAACAATGCCGGCATCGGCACCCCCGCCATTCCCATCGAGGAACTCAGTTTCGAGCAGTGGCAGGCCATTGTTTCGGTCAACCTGACCGGAGCTTTTCTCTGTACCCAGGAGGCGGTCCGGATGATGAAAGCCCAGGACCCCCGCGGCGGGCGCATCATCAACAATGGGTCCATCAGCGCCGACCGGCCCCGCCCGCACTCCGCACCCTACACCGCCACCAAACACGCCATTACCGGGCTGACCAAATCCACCATCCTGGATGGCCGGCCCTTTGACATTACCGCGGGCCAGGTCGACATCGGCAACGCCGCCACCGACATGACCCAGCGCATGACCCAGGGTGTGCTTCAGCCGGACGGCCGGCTGATGGTGGAGCCGCGCATGGACGTCAATCACGTGGCACAGGCGGTGGCCTATATGGCGGGGCTACCGCTGGAATCCAATGTCCCTTTCCTGACCGTCATGGCGACGAAAATGCCTCTCTTCGGCAGAGGGTGAGGAGCGGTTCGCCGTAGGCGAACGAAATGGTCCAGTGGTCCATTTCGAGCGACGAACGCCGCAGCGTCTGAGCGAAGCGAAGGCGCGAGGCCGGGACGGGCCACCATCCCGGCGCGTCTCTGCCCGCCCTGTGATGAATTTTTCATCCAGATGCGGAGCGATTCGTCACAAGCGTCATTTCTATTTGCGGAAGGGAGATAAAAATGCGCGCGGGTTTTCTGGGACAAAGCATCTGCTCCTTGGGCTTTGGAATCGCCACCCTTCAGGCGCCGCGGCTGGTCATGGACCAGCCGGTCGAGGAGCCGTTAACACCTCCGGGTGAGGATATTACCCAAGTGGATGAGAAAAGCCCGTCCCCGCTATCCACACCTGCTGTAACAATTCCGCCACGGCTGCGCGCTTGATCCGGCAACAGGTGTGACTGCCGGACAAAGCTGGCTGGCCCGGCTGACCGAAAATTGGATACAAGCGTGGGGGATTCACCAGAGGCAGTCCGCCGCAGGGACGGGGAACGTTTGCCCCCCTTGTGCACCACGGCACGAATACCGATATTGGGCGTTAACGAACCGTCGCCGGTAACGGTATTTTATTTAAGATTCTGATATTTGGTGGGCATGAAGGTCTCCTTTTCCATGATCGCGGCGCTTGCTCTGAGCCTGGCTCTGGGCGCCTGCAGCACGCCCAGCGCGGAGTCGCTCGCCCAGAACGATCCCTGGGAAAAGACCAATCGCGACATCTTCGATTTCGACGTGCGGGTGGATCATGCGGTGGCGCGTCCCATCGCCAAGGGCTATCGGCAGGTCGTGCCGGAGCCGGTGCGCGATGGCATCCACAATGCCCTGACCAACCTGAACTCACCTGTGGTGCTGGCCAACGACGTGCTGCAAGGCGATGGCGGCAAGGCGGCAAATACCGCCGGGCGCATCGTGATCAATTCCACGGTCGGCATCGGCGGGCTGATCGATGTCGCCAGCAAGATCGGCATCCCCGGCCACGACAATGATTTCGGCATCACCTTGGGCAAGGCTGGCGCCGCAGAAGGCTCTTACCTTGTGCTGCCTTTTGCCGGCCCCAAGCCACCGCGCGATCTTCTGGGCACTGCGGTCGATACGGCCTTCGATCCGCTGACCTATGTCCGCTTCCACGGCAAGGACACCTGGATGGTGGTGCGCTTCGGCATCGGTATCCTGGACAGCCGCGCTTCCACCCTGGACGCAGTGGAGACCATCGAGCGTTCTTCGATTGATTTCTACGCGACGACGCGAAACCTGTATCGCCAGAGCCGCAACGCCAAGATCAATGAGGGCAAGCCTAGCGGCGCCACGGACGATCTGCCGAACCTTTAGGCTGCGGCCGACAAGCTACTGGCGCTTGTCTTTTGCGTCGTGAGTGCGTCGCGCCTTCGCTCATGTACCTCTTGTACACTTCGCTCGGCGCTCCTGCTCACGCCACAAAATCCTGCGCGCCACCCTAATAGTGATAATATCAAACGGGCCGTTATTCAGCCGGCGAAGGCCTTGGCACAGGCGCATGATCGCCAGGCCGGTCCTTCATGATGCCGTGGTACCAGCGATTCCAGAATCCCGACGTCCAAACGCCGAACCGGTCCATGTAAAGGAACACCACCGGCGTGGTGTAGAGAGTCAGGATCTGGCTGAGGAACAGCCCGCCCACCACCGAAATGCCCAGCGGCTGGCGCAGCTCCGATCCCTCACCCAGCCCGATGGCCAGCGGCATGGCACCCAGAATGGCGCCGGTGGTGGTCATCATGATGGGACGGAAGCGCAGCAAACAGGCCTTGTAGATGGCGTCGCGGGAATTCAGGCCTTCGCGCCGCTGCAGGTCGATGGCGAAGTCGATCATGATGATGGCGTTTTTCTTGACCACCCCCACCAGCAGGATGACGCCAATGAAGGCGATCATGCTGAAGTTGGTCTTGAAGATCAGCAGTGCCAGCACCGCGCCCACGCCCGCCGACGGCAGGGTCGAAAGAATGGTCAGTGGATGGATATAGCTCTCGTAAAGGATCCCGAGGACGATGTACACGACCATCACGGCGATGATGAGCAGCAGCGTCAGGTTCCCGACAGAACTTTGAAACGCCTTCGCCTCACCCTGAAACTGCCCGCTCACGGTTTCCGGCAGGACCGATTTTGCGACATTGTGAATATGGTCCAACACGTTTCCGAGCGATGCACCCGGCGCCAGTCCGAACGAGAGAGTG
>DATBCP010000073.1:0-1959 GCA_036270435.1 Rhizomicrobium sp.
CATAGTCATTGACGAAACTGCCATCCGGCTTCTGGGACACATGCATGGGCTGGAACAGGTTGTTCACATTGGCCACGAACAGATGCAGCTTGGGATCAAAGCTGCCGCCATAATAATTCACCCCGCCCTGGGTGCCGGGCGGCGCCACCGTGATCTGGTTATAGCCGGGCGGCAGGTAGGTGGAGCCCAGCACCATATGCTTGTCGTCCACCAGCTTCTCGCAATAGGACTGATGCTCCGGCTCGCCCTTGTAGAGATTGTCACGGCTCACGCTGCCTTGCGAAAGCTGCTCGGGTTTCACCGGGAAAGGCTGGGTGGGTGAGGTCTGCTCGCCCGGCACCTTGCTTTGCGGCACGGGACGTTCCTCGACGCCGAAGATCGGCTTGCCGGTGACCCGGTCCAGGATGAAAACCAGCGCATTCTTGTTGACGGTCAGCACGGCGGGAATGGTCTTGCCGTCTTTATGTACGTCCATCAGCACCGGTGGGTCCTGGGTGTCGTTGTCCCAGATGTCGTGATGGGTGACCTGGAAATGCCAGAGATACTTGCCGGTATCGGCATCCACCGCGACAAGTGAAGACCCGAAGAGGTTGTTGCCCGGCCGGTCCACGCCGACACGATCATTGTTGGGCGCGCCCAGCGGCATGTAGAGGATGCCGCGCTTCTCATCGATGGTGAAATAGCCCCAGACATTGACGCCGGAGCGGTGGCGGGCGCTGTCGCCACCCCAACTGTCGGAGCCGAAGGTGCCGGGCAGCGGCACGGTGTGGAAGGTCCAGACCAGCTTGCCGGTCCTGACATCCCAGGCGCGGGTGTCGCCGGTTGCGCCCTTGTTGGGCGCGGCATCCGGCGTGCCGGCACCGGTGATGGTCAGGTCCTTATAGATGACCGGCACGGCGGGCTGGCCGTAAGGATAGTTCGGGCTGTTGCCCATCACCTCGGGTGTCTTGAGATTGACGATGCCATGCTCACCAAAGCCCTCGACCGGCTTGCCGGTCTTGGCCTCGAGCGCATAAAGCCGGCCGAGCCGGCTCCCCGTCACGATGGTCGCGGGATGGCCCTTGCCGCCCTTCCAATAGGCCACGCCCCGCGCGGTGGGGATGTCAGTGTCGGGCAGCCCGTATTTCCAAATTTCAGCGCCAGTGGTGGCGTTGAGCGCGATCACCTCGCCATAGCTGGAGGAAATATACATGGTGTTGCCGATCACCACCGGCACCGATTCCACCAGGCGCGGGCGCCCGGAATAGCCGGCCGGGGTCATGTGATAGGTCCAGGCGATCTGAAGGCTCGCGACATTGGACTTGTCGATCTGGGTCAGCGGCGAATAGCGATCGCCGCCCGCGTCATGGCCGCTGACCGGCCAATCGCTGCCGGTCGCAACCGCTGCGCCGGCCAGCAACGCCAAGCCTGCGCCCACGGCGCCGCCTTTCAACAATGCTTTCATCGCATGCCCTTTTTTGATGGGGCGGTCCGGCTCTCGCCTAACACCCCTTTTGATGGGGCGGTCCGGCTCACGCCTAACGCCCCTTGTATCCGCTTCGACCTGACTGGGAGATGAATGCGCCTATTGTTCGGCGCGAGCCTGGCGGGGCGGCGGCGGCACATAGTCGGTCAATTCCGTATACGGCTTTTTGCCGGCCCAGGCGATGCCGCGCATCAAGACTTTCTGGATGGCGGGATCCTGCAGGCTGTCCACCATATGGCCCTGCATCCAGACGAAAGCGCGGGCCGGCTGGCCGCCCGCAAGGGTATGCTCATAGGTCCACATCTGCGGGATGGTCTGGCCCACGCCGCCGCCGCGCCGCGCGCTGGGCGTGTCCGGCATGGTGACGGTGAGGATGGGATGCACTTCCGGCGCGAAGTTCAGCTTGTAGAAGGCCTCGTCATAGATCTGCGACGGCATGCCCTGGGCGATGGGGTTTTCCTTGTCGACCACATTGTAATCCAGGGTCGCGGTCC
>DATBCP010000074.1:0-1937 GCA_036270435.1 Rhizomicrobium sp.
AGACCTATAACGACGATACCGGCGATTTCCTCACCCTGAAGATCTTCGAGGACGGCCACAACCAGATGAAGCTGGCGCCGGCCGAAGAGGACGCGCCCAATGCGCTTCCCTGCTTCAAGCCCGAAGATCTCTATTCCTACCATGCGCGCGCGACCATGCACCGGCTGCTGCGGGATTTCCTGACGCGCAACACCGTCACCATCACCGAACTGATCCACCGCGCCGACATGCTGGAAAAATTCGAGGCCACCGGCACCGCCTATCAGCACGCCATTCAGAAGGTCGCGGTGGCCCAGGCCGCCTCCACCACGGTTGCGGTGCAGCAGATCATCAAAAGCCTGAACGAGCTGACCACCAAGGCCATCCATCGCGTCTATCGCGACCAGCGCAACGGCCTTTTCCCCGATCCAGAGGCCAGTCAATTCGCCCAACTGGCGACGGGCCTGTGGGGACAGGGCAATGCGGCCTATGTCTTGAATGGCGCCCTGGCCCGGCACCTCAAGGATGCGCGCGGTTGGGACGAGAAGGTATTACGGTTGATCACCATCATGGAAAGCGCGCCCCGGGAAGGTGCCTCCGGAGAACAGGACGGACCGCGCAAGCTGATCCTGTCGTCGGTGGATGCGATCCTGGCCGAAATTCTCACCGGCGCGGCAGCCTTGCAGGACCTGTTGGGACAATCGGAAAATCTCGGCCAGGCGCTGAACAAGCTGGTGAGCCTGTTCCTGGGCAAGGAGCCGGATGGCGGCGGACGCGGCGAGGGATTGGCGGCGCTCACCCAGCATTTCGCCGCCGACACTTTGCCTGAGGCGCGCACCGCCATCGCCGCGCGCATCATCTCGGAGTTCAAAAGCAACAAGCGGCTGTGTCCGGACTCCATCGTCGACGAACTCAAGGCCCTGCGCTCCATCGCCAACCGTATCGTGATGGGCATCGGCAAGTATCTCAGCCATGAAGACCTGATCACCGCCTTCACCCTGCGCTCCAAGCGGCTGGTGGCGCAGGAAGCCCTGGGCTCCTACATCACCGAAGCGACTCCGGACGAGAAAATCGAACGCTTGCTGTTCGTCGAGGACAATGTCATTGGCGCGGAAAACAAGCGCCAGCTGGGCAGCTATGTGCTGCCGATCCTGACCTCGGCACCGTTCGAGAATATGTTCCAGAATCCGCGCGTGCCCCTGATGCAGCGCCTGCAGCGGCTGGCCCAGCTTCAGGCGCGGGTGCGCCGTTGCGGCTTCATCGACGTGACCCGCGAGAGCATCGCGCAACGGATGGATGCGCTGGCGGTGCAGATGGAAGCCCGCAACCGGCTGTTCGATTCCATCGAAGCCCGTCCCACTTCGCCGGTGGACAAGGCACAGACCCTGCTCAAGCTTTTGACCGGCGGCTTTCTCACCGAGGGCGCTTTGGCGAACAGGGCGCGTGAGCTGATCATGGCCCATCTGTCCAAGCCTGGATTCATGACCGGTTATACGGCGGTGCTGGCCCAGGAAGCAGCAACCAGGAAAGCCGATACGCCCGACAGGGAACAGGCCATGGCGAGGTTGATGGAGATACTCGGCAAGGCGGGGATCACCGCCGAGACCGGATTGAAAAATATCGCCGCCTGATAGTCGTCGCCATGGGCAGGCCAGTCCCCAATTGAAAAGAGCCCGCTTATCAGTGAAAAACTTGTTTCATTTTAATCGTCATCACCCGGCCGAGCGGGCAGCGAGGTCCGGGTGATCCAATTACTTAAAGAAGAAATTGGATCGCCCGTATAAAGCGGGCGATGGCGGCGTGGGCTGGACCGGTCGCGCCCCCCTATCGTGAGCTAGTTAGTGAGCTGCATCCCACTTACCGGCCGCTCCCGCTCACCCCGCAAAATCCCTCGCGCCTTGGTTTGCCAATAAGGTTTCCGCAATCAGCACAACAACGCCTGCCGTGATAAGCATGTC
>DATBCP010000075.1:0-5524 GCA_036270435.1 Rhizomicrobium sp.
CCGTGTCCTTGGCTCCATTTCCGTGCTCCTCGTCCTGTCCTTGCTCGCGGGCGCGCTTCTGCTGTCCCTGCATGCCCGCACGCTGGTCGATCTGGAGGTGCACACCGCTTTCAGCGGAGCGGCACAAACCGTGCGCGACACGCTGCGTTCGGATGTCGAACACACGGTGACTTTGCGGGAAGTGGTCTCCAGCTTTCAAGGACAA
Source organism: Rhizomicrobium sp. (assembly GCA_036270435.1). GTDB lineage: Bacteria > Pseudomonadota > Alphaproteobacteria > Micropepsales > Micropepsaceae > Rhizomicrobium. Next base: position 206 of record DATBCP010000075.1, read on the forward strand.
CGCCATGTGCGGGCGGCCCTGGTCAATGAGGCTGGAAAAGTCGTCGTCCAATCCGAAATCGGCCAGCTGGCCGATCCCGCGCCGGGCTGGTTCGCGCGCCTGATGGCGCCGCAGCCCCTCACCGCCCGCATTCCCGTTGCCCTGCCCGGCTACCCCTGCGTGATGGTGCTGACCAGCGATCCCCGCAGCGAAATCGCCGAAGTCTGGGGACATGTTCGCGACGCCTTCCTCATCATGCTGCTTTTCTGCGCTTCGACCCTTGGGGCTGTGTCATTGGCGCTGGGCGCGGGCTTGCGGTTTCTCGGCCGCTTCCAGGCGGGACTGCAGGCAATCTCGGGCAGCCGCTACGACACCCGCCTCGAGGTCAAAGGGCCGCCGGAATTCGCCCGCCTGGCCCAGGGCTTCAACCACATGGCGTCCCAGCTGTCGCACCTTTCGCACAGCAACCGCCAGCTCTATGCCCAACTGCAAGGCGCCCAGGAAGACGAACGCGCCGAAATCGCCCGCGACCTCCATGACGAGGTCGGTCCCTACCTGTTCGCGCTCCAGGTCGATGCCAAGGCTCTCGGAAAAATCGGATCGCCCGAGGCGGTCCGGCTGGGCGCCTCGATGCGCGACGCAGTCATGCACATCCAGCAGCATGTCCGGAATATCTTGCGGCAGCTTCGTCCTGTCACCCAGCTGGAGTTCGGCCTGGAAGCCGCCATCGGAGACCTGGCCGCCTTCTGGGCGCGCCGCAATCCCCAGATCCGGTTCGAGCTCGATATCCGCCCGGCGCCGGCTCTCGATCGCCGCCAAGAGGAAGCGGTTTATCGCCTCGTGCAGGAGGCCATCAGCAATGCCGTGCGCCATGGCCACCCGGACCTGATCCAGGTTTGCATCCGGCTGCAGGACGGGCAGCTTGTCGCGACGGTGGAAGACAATGGCGGCGGCATGAAAAGCGGCGCCGGCGAGAGTATCAGAGAAAATATCAGAGAAAATTCCAGTCTGGGCCAGGCGGGGATTGCCGGCATGCGCGAACGGGTTCTGGCCTTGAAGGGGGAATTCGACATCGTCAACCGGCAAGGCCGCGGCGTGCGCCTGTGTGCGCGCCTTCCACTGGCGCGGGAGCGGGAAACCGCATGAGCCGTCTTCTTGTCGTCGATGACCATGCCATTGTCCGCTCCGGTATCCGCCGCTTGCTGGGTGAACGTGAGGACATCGAAGTCATCGAAGCCTCCAGCGGTGAAGAGGCGATGGGCGCGGTCTCGGATTCTTCGATTGGCCTTATCATTCTGGATCTCAACCTGCCCGGACTGGGCGGGCTGGAACTGTTGCGGCGCCTGACCCGCGCAGCCCCGAAAACGCCGATCCTGGTGTTCTCGCAACATGCCGAAGCGATCTATGCCACCAAGGCGTTGGAAGCTGGCGCGCGGGGTTTTGTCAGCAAGAACGCGATGCCCGAGGAATTCCTGGAGGCGATCGACAGCGTGCTCGCCGGCAGTGTCGCCGTCGAAAAAAGCGTGCAGCGCGAGATGGCGATGCGCGACCTTGCCCAGGACGCCTATCTCAAGCCGCTGACCGAGCGCGATATCGAGATCCTGCGCCTGCTGGCGGCGGGAAACAGCCTGTCGGAAATCGCGGCCAAGCTGGGCATCGCCTACAAAACCGTGGCCAATACTTTGAGCCGTATCAAGGAAAAGCTCGGGGTCGGGCAGACTTCGGACCTGATCCGCATTGCCGTGGGCCGCGGATTGACCGATTTGGCATAAAGCGCCGGAGGAATTTTGCGGCGTGAGCAGGGTTGCCTAGCGACAGCGTAGCGGCAACGAGCGACGTGTACAGAACGTACATGAGCGAGTGAGTAGCGCCAGCGTACGAACGCGACGCATGCTCGCTTTCGCTCGCATAGGGCAAGCTTTTCTAATTCGCTTCGCTCATAAGAAAAGCTAAGCCAACTCACGACGCAAAAGGCCCCGGCGCTTAGCCGCCCGTGACCGACATATGCCTGCGAACCGCGGGGGCGGCACCCCGTACGGGCAGGAGAAAATCATGCGACTTGGGTTTGGCGGCGATGGCCCGGTCGATCGCCACGTTCAGCAAGCCGTCATCGGTGGACGCACGCAAAGGCTCGCGCAAATCCACCGAGCTTTCCTGGCCCAGGCACATGAACAAGGTTCCGGTGCAGGTCACGCGCACGCGCTGGCATGTGTCGCAGAAATTGTGGGTGAGAGGCGTGATAAAGCCCAGCTTGCCACCGGTCTCGGCAATGCGAACATAACGCGCCGGACCCGCACTACGCTCGGCCAGGTCGGTGAGTGTCCAATAGGACTCCATCTCCTGGCGCAAGGCCGTAAGCGACACGAATTGATCGGTGCGGTCTTCGTCCACCGCGCCCAAGGGCATGGTTTCGATCAAGGTGACATCCATGCCGCGCGCATGGGCCCAACCGATAAGGTCCGGAATATCGTGCAGGTTGTCATGCTTCAAAGCCACCGCATTGATCTTGACCTTCAAGCCCGCGTCTTGCGCCGCCGCGATGCCGTCCAGCACCTGGTCCAGACAGTCCGAACGGGCGATGCGCGCAAAGGTGGCGCGGTCCAGGCTGTCCAGCGAGACGTTGATGCGCCGTACGCCTGCATCTTTCAGGGGAGCGGCAAATTCACGCAAACGAACGCCATTGGTGGTCATGGTCAACTCGTCCAGGGCACCACTGTCCAGGTGCCGCGACAGCGAGCGCACCAAATCCATGATCCCACGCCGCACCAAAGGCTCGCCGCCGGTCAGGCGAAGCCGCCGCACGCCACGGCTGACGAAAACACGGCAGACCCGGTCCATCTCCTCCAGCGTCAGCAATTGCGCCTTGGGCAGGAACCGCATCTCCTCGCTCATGCAATAGGTGCAGCGCAGATTGCAGCGGTCGGTCACCGACACGCGGACATAGCTCACCGTCCGGCCGAACGGGTCGGTGAGGCCGTGCATGCGCGGGGACTCCATGGTCATGTCCGTAGTATACGGGAGAAAGCCGCCCGATAAAAGCAACGTCTTATCAGTGGCTTATTGCACCATCTTGATATATTGCGTTATATCACGAAGCATCTGGTCCTCATGCTGACAGGTGGTATATCGCTAGGGTGATGCGTCGTTCGTCAGGGGTTTGCATGTCGTTTCCCACCACCGAGGCCGATGTCCTGGCCGTCGCCGCCGACTGGCTGGCAAAGGGACATGGCGTGGCATTGGCCACCGTAGTCAAAACCACCGGCTCGGCGCCCCGCCAAGGTGGCAGCCATATCGCGGTGCGCGATGACGGCGCCTTTGCCGGCTCGGTATCAGCCGGCTGTGTGGAAAATGCCATCATCGAGCTGGCACAGACGGCTCTCTCCGACGGTCAGAACCGGATCGCCAGTTTCGGGATCAGCGAGGGTGTCTTCGCGCCCGGTCTGCTGTGCGGCGGCGAGATCGAAATCCTGGTCGAACCGATTCTCTGACATGCGGCGCGAAACCCTGGACAGGCTGATGGTGGCGCGGCGCGAAGGCCGGACCCTGGTGCGCGCCGTCAATCTCGCAAGCGGTGAAGAAAGGCTGCTGGATCCGGCGTCGGACACATCCCCCCTGGGCCGGGCGGCCGGTCTGGCCGCAGGCGAAGATACAAGCCGCCGGGTCGCCATGGACGACAATGACTGGTTCCTTACGCCTTACCATGTGCCCTGGGAAATCGTGATCGTGGGCGCAGTTCATATCGCCCAGGCGCTGGCATCGCTGGCGGAGCCGGCGGGATACCGCGTGCGGGTGATCGATCCGCGTACACCCTATGCCACGCAAGAGCGGTTTCCCGGCATCGCCCTGGAGCATGCCTGGCCCGATGAGGCGTTGGCCGGGCGCCCCCTGACCGCGCACAGCGCCTTGGTGGCCCTGGCGCATGATCCGAAGTTGGACGACATGGCTCTGATGGCGGCCCTGCGGTCGCCTGCCTTTTATGTCGGAGCACTGGGCTCGACGCGCACCCATGCCCGGCGGCTGGCGCGTTTGCAAGCCATGGGCTTGACGCAAAATGAGATCGCGAAAATCCATGGGCCTGTCGGGCTGGCGATCGGCGCACGCACCCCGGCCGAGATCGCCATCGCCATCCTGGCCGAGATAGTCAAATTGCGCCGCCAAAAACCGTCCCGGCGGATTGCAGGAATCGTGCTGGCCGCGGGAACATCCAGCCGGATGGGCCGTAACAAATTGATCGAGACTGTCCACGGCAAGCCGCTGGTGCGTCAGGCGGTCGATGCGGCCCTGGCGAGCCGGCTCGATCCGGTCCTTGTGGTTACCGGTCATGAAGCGGAGAAGGTCGTTGCGGCGCTGAGCGGCACGCCGGTGATGTTCGTCCATAACGATGATTACCGCGGGGGATTGAGCACGTCCCTCAAGACCGGCGTTGCCGCCGTGCCACAGGACTGCAGCGGCGCGATGGTGCTTTTGGGCGACATGCCCGGCATTTCGCCGGAACTGATCGATCGGCTGGTTGCGGCGTTCGATCCGCTGCAGGGACACAGTATCTGCATCGCCTGCGCACGCGAACAACGCGGCCATCCTGTGCTCTGGTCCCGCGCCTTCTTCGGTGACATCGCTAGGCTCACGGGCGACAAGGGCGCGCGGGAACTGCTCGAGATGCATTCTACCAGGCTGGTCGAGATCCAGGCGGATGATGACGCGCCGCTCACCGACATAGACACGCAGGAAGCGTTGGCCGCCTATCGCGGGTGACGCTTTACCAAAAGAAGATCTGATTGCTTCTTACGCGACCGGGCGATTGTCTTTCGCCCCGGCCCGACGGCGCAACATGGCGGCTCCGCCCAGGCCAACCGCAAACAGCGACAGGGTGAAAGGCTCCGGAACCTGTGTGGGCGGATCCGTCAGGGTCGTGTTGGTATCGCCGGGCCCGCCACCATTTGGGGGATCGGTCAGCGGGAAATCATTGGAGCCTGGCGGCAGCTGATCGCCATCGCCGGAAAGGCCATTGGAAGGGTCGTCCGAGAAGTTAACGGGATCCGGATTATTGCCGCTCAGAACCAGGGAGGAGGAATCACCGCCCGAATTATCCGTGCCGTGGTCGCCATGCGAACCGCCGTCACCGCCTGAGCCTTGCGAGCCCTGATCGCCAGACCCTTGAGAATTGTCCGAGACTTGGGAGTCGTGGCTGCCGGATCCCTGAGAGCCCTGATTGTCCTGGGAGCCCTTGTCGTCGGAATTCTTGCCGCAGCTCTTGTTGCCGGCCTTGTCGTCTTTGCTGTTGGATTGGGACTTGTCATCCTTGCCGCTGGAGCAGGAACTGGACGGATTGCCCGACGAACC
>DATBCP010000076.1:0-2294 GCA_036270435.1 Rhizomicrobium sp.
CAACCGCGTCAATCCGCCAATGGTGATCATGGCCAGGATGACCAGGCTACCGCCAGCAGCCAGAAGCCCACGGCGCGGCGACTTTTCCAGAAGTTTCCCGTGGTGCTCATAAAGGCTTCTGATACCGTCCCGCACCTCACCCGTCAAAGAAGTCAAAATGTCCCGCCGCACCAAGACCCTGATTGCCGCCATTGTGATCGTGTTTTTCTGGCTGCCCTTCTATGCCTTGTTCATCATGGGCCTGGCGCGCCATGTCCTGCCTGGCGCACCTTGGTATGTGGCGCTGCTGTTCTATGCCCTGTCCGGCACAATGTGGATTGTTCCCATCGGCCTGTCGTTACCCTGGATGTACCGCGAACCGGGACCAAAATGAGAGACAATCAGGACCAAAGCCGTTTCGAGCGGGAAGAGAATGGCTTGATGGTCTGGGCCAATTACCGCATCCGCGACGGCAAGGTTCAGATACCGCATGTCGAAGCCGAGCCGCCGCTCCGCGGCACCGGCGCAGCCGGGCGGCTGATGCAAGAGATCGTGGATCATGCCCGCGCCCGGCAGCTGGTCATCGTGCCGCGTTGCTCCTATGCGCGCGCCTGGTTTCAGCGCCATCCCGAAGCCCAGGACGTGCTGGATTAAAGGCGGACTGTTCCCGCGTCCTCGCTTGATGGCGGTTAATCGCCCTCCTCACGCACGGCGCGGCGCAGCAGCGCGAAAAGCGCCGCAAGCATGCAGCCCGCGACAATTCCATAAGTGAGATCCTTGAGCAGCGTTAGCCCGAAAGTGGCAAGCAGCACCGCCATCTCGCGCCGATAGCCCAGCAGGCGCCAGAATTCGCGCTTCTCGGCCATATTCCAGCAGACCACCACCAGGACGCCCGCCAATGCCGCCAAGGGCACAAAGCTTGCCAGCGGCGCAGCCACCAGGATGAAGGCCAGTAGAAAAGCGGAATGCAGCATCCCAGATACAGGGCTGCAGGCGCCGGCGCGGATATTGGTGGCGGTGCGCGCGATCGTGCCGGTGACACTGATCCCGCCGAACAAGGCGGACACAATATTGGCGATGCCTTGGGCTACCAATTCCATATTGGAGCGATGTTTGCGGCCGGTCATGCCGTCGGCGACCTTTGCCGACAACAGGCTCTCCACGCCCCCCAGCAACGTGAAGGACAAGGCGCTAGGGAGAAGCTGCCACATCAGATGCAGCGTGATTTGCGGCCAATGCGGCACCGGCACACCGTGTGGCAGGCCACCGAAGCGGCTGCCGATGGTTTCGACCGGAAAGCGCAGCAAGGCGGCCATTGCCGCAGCGACAGTGACCGCGATCAACATGCCCGGCCAGAGCGGCCTGAGCCATTTGAGGAGAAAGATCAGCGCCGCCGCACCAAGCCCAAGTGCAAACGCCCAAGGATTGAGGGTCGGTAGCGCATGCAGCAGAATCGCCAGCTTGGGAAAGAAGGGGCCCGGCTCCGCCCCCTGGATCGTCAGACCTCCCAGATCCTTCAACTGGCTTGCCAGGATGGTGGCGGCGATTCCGCAGGTGAAACCGACCGTGACCGCATGCGGAATATGGCGGATCAACGATCCAAGCTTCAGCGCGCCCAACAGCACCAACATCAGGCCAGACATGAACACGGTGACGAGCAGGCCTTGGACACCGAACTGCGCGACGGTTGCAGCAACAAGCACGATGAAAGCGCCGGCGGGGCCGCCAATCTGATAACGGCTTCCGCCAAGGGCCGAGACCAAAAATCCCCCGACAATGGAGGTATAAAGTCCGCGCTCCGGCGAGACACCCGAAGCCACTGCGATCGCCATGGATAGGGGCAGCGCCACGATCGCCACGGTCAGTCCTGCAAGGGCATCCGAGCGGAATTTGCCGGCGCCGTACCCCTCTCGAAAGGTGGTCGCCAGCTTGGGGCGATACAGATGCGCTGTTGCGGAACCGTCGGGCATGGGCAGGAAGGATAAATCCAGGAGTCAGCCTATATCCTTTATGTTAACACGGGATTGCCAGCGCTCTTATCCTTCCGGCGCGCGATAAAATGTCTTAACCGGCGCGCCCAACGTCCCTTCAGGCGGCGGGGAACTGCGGATAGATGGTGGGCCGGGAAATGCCGCACAGCGCTTCTGTCGCTTGCTCCAGGTCATCGCTGGTGGCGATATCGCAGAGAGACAGGATGCCGACCAACCGCTTGTCGCGATCCAGGACCGGGAGGCGGCGGACTTGAATATCGGCCATATTCTCCGCGATCTCATCGAGTTCCTGGTCGGCAAAGCAATACTTGATGTCCGGCGTCA
>DATBCP010000077.1:0-3815 GCA_036270435.1 Rhizomicrobium sp.
CCAGTACACCAAGCTGAAAGCGACTATCAAGAACGGCGTGGTGGAGACCGAGCAGGTCGAACATCTGCACACCCCGCGCATCGCCTGGTTCTATGACCAGACCGGTGACACCAATTTCACCAAGGGCAAGATCCGGCTGAACCTGGCGCCAGATGGCGCGAGCGGCTCCGGCCTGATCGGCGGCTACCGCAACTTGCGCGATCTTTATGCCGAGAATACTTTCGCCCAGGACGGGGGTCAGCAAGGCATTCGCGAGCACGAGGATCATGTGGCGCTTTATTATGCACTGCGCCGCAATGCCGACGGCATGTACAACGAAAAGACCGGAAAATATGACGGTATCTCATCGGTCTACCGCATCCGGTTTACCTCGGCCTTTGTGGTCGATCCCGACAAGCCAATGGACATTCCAAAGCTGGCTTTGGACGAAGACCGCAAGATCGCTTTCGATGCCACCAAGCTGGCCATGATCAAAGGCGCCGACACCCGCGCCCCCCAACTTGTGCCGCCCGGCACCAGCGAAGCGGCGGTCGGAATCATGGAAGGTTTGCTGGAGGACCTGCCCAGCGCGGATTATTTCCTGAAGACATTGTACCGCCAACACTATCCGGGCGAGGATGAATATGGTTTTCCGCCCTGGTCGGACCAGTATCGCCGATACAAACCGCTGCACGCGCCGCCAAAAAAGCCGCAGCAGCAGGTCAATGCCGGCGGCAACACAGTAGCGCTGGCAAAGCCTTAGAAATCCGGGAGGCCGCTTCACATGGCAAAATCATCCGGTCAGAAGCGCGAAGACGAGGTCCTGCTGCGCATGCTCAAAACGCCGCCCAAGCCGCATGCCGAAATGAAGGTGAAAGACAAAACCGTCCCCGAGGCTCGCAAAAGTCCGGAATAGCTTCGCCGACAATCTTCCTATCCCCCGGATCACGATGTCGGATTCAGGAATCGGCCTTCATCGCTTCGCGGATATGCCGCGCCATGTACCAGGCCGTCTTGTAGGTGACCCCCAGCATGCGGGCCAGCCGATGCCCGGAAATGTGACTTTTGCTGCCGCAAAGCAAATGGTTGGCATGCAGCCAGACATTCAGGGGAGTTTTGGAGTTTTCAAAGACGGTGCCTACCGTCACGCTGAAGGGCTTGTGGCAGGCATTGCACCAATGAACACCGGTCCTTGTGGACTTGCCTTTGAGGACTGAGATTTTGTCATCTGCTTTGCAATGGGGGCAAGCCGGACGGTCCGGCCATAGCAGGGCTTCCAGATGTCTTCGCGCGATATCGGCGTTCCCATAGCGGGAAGAACCGTCAAAAGGCATGGTATATAACCCCTTGTGGCAACGCGATTATTTCTTTGGACTACTACGCTAAGTATACAGTTGTAACCTGTAGGCAACGCTCTGCCAAGTTCCGCGATTTCGGTTGTTTAAGTTGCCTTTGCGGCGGGTTTCGGCCTTGCGGCTCGCAAAAATGTGCGTTCAAATCGAATCTATAAAGAACACAAGAATTCTATTTAGGGGGCTCCCAATGAATTATGGTCTTAAGACCCGCGCGCGTCTGGCTGGCGGTGCGGCGATCTTAGCGCTGAGCGCCGGTGCGGCGACGGCGCAAGAAGGGGTCGAACAGGTTGTGGTGACCTCGACCCGTCTGCAAGCCGCCGGCTTTGATGCCCCGACCCCGACCACCGTCATTGGCGCCGCAGAACTGCAAGCGGCAGCCAAGCCCAACGTCTTCGACTCACTGAAGGATCTGCCCGCCCTTCAAGGCTCAACCGGCGCCGCCGCCCAGGCCGGTACCACCTCAAACGGTCTGATTGGTCTGTCGGCTCTCGGCCTTCGCGGCTTGTCCCCCTTGCGCACCCTGGTGCTGATTGACGGCCAGCGCCATGTCGCCGCCAACCTGAACGGCACGGTGGACGTCAGCATGATGCCCCAGATGCTGATCCAGCGCGTGGACGTGGTGACCGGTGGCGCCTCGGCCTCCTGGGGCTCGGACGCGGTATCCGGTGTGGTCAACTTCATCACCGACAGGAAGTTCGAAGGCTTCAAGATGCACGCCGAATCCGGTCTTTCGACCTACGGCGACATGGGCAATGTGACCTTCCAGGCGGCGGCCGGGACCAGCTTTTTTGGTGGCCGCGGTCACTTCGAAGTCGCAGGCGAATACAGCTACAATGACGGCCTCTTGCCGCGCTATCCCCAGTCGCAGCAGCATACGGCGCTGCCGGGCAATATTGGCGGCCGCAACCTCTCCCGCCAGTCGGGCACCTCAAGCTGGAATGCCGACGGAAAGAACACCCCGGCCGGCCAGCCCATCAGCTATTATGGTCCGCTGCGCCAGCAGATCCAGTTCGCCGCCTATGGCGTGATCCCCTCCGGTCCCAAGGTCGGCACGACCTTCAATCAGTATGGTCAGGCCGTCCAGTATCAGCTGGCCGGCAACTGCTTTGCGGACCCTGTTGCCGGGAAAGTCCAGGGCAGCATCAACGGCAATGCCTGTTTCGGCACCGCCTCCAATCCCGGTGACCAGATCGATGCCCATGAATTCACCCAGGGCCTGATCAATCCCCTGACACGCGGCAATCTCTATGCGCGCGTATCATATGACCTGGCTCCCGACACCGAGGTCTACGCAACCCTCAGCTATGGCGGCACGCGTACCGAGAACACCCCTGCCCAAGGCAATTCGGACAAGTCGCCCAGCACCATCCATTGCGACAATGCCTTCCTGCCTCAGACCAACCTGTTCGGCAACAGCCTGAACTACCAGCAGACGCAGCAGGCCTGTCTGGCGGCGATCAATCCAGGCTTCAATCAGGTTACCAATCCGTTTGGAAGCACTGCGTTTTCCAACGCGGCTCTCGCGGCCACAGTGCCCTTCGGCAGCAACTGGGCCAACATCCTCACCGACCAGAACATGCATATCTTCCGCCAGACCCGGCGGTATGTGGTCGGCGGCGATGGCGGCTTCGACTTCCTGGGCAAGAACTGGCGTTGGGATTCCTATTTCGAGCACGGCGAGTCCGATACCAGCATCAAGATTTACAATATGCCGCTCTCGAACGCCCCGGTGAACCCGGTCACCGGCAAGATCGACAACACGTTGTCGCGCTTCAACCTGTCGATGGACGCCGTGCAGAACGCAAATGGCATAATCGTCTGCCGTAACACAATCGCGCAGTCGTTCGGTTGCCAGCCCTTCAACCCTTTTGGCGGCGGCACCATCAATCCAGGCGCCCAAGCCTATTTCGACAACCAGAATGCCCAGGGCGGCAGCACCAACGGCAACAACGTCATCCAGACCAACCGCCAGGAGTCCTTCAGCTTCGCGGTGAATGGGTCGCCGATCGACGATTGGGCCGGCCCGGTGGCGATGGCGTTCGGTTATGAATTCCGCGAAGAACATTATTCGCAACGTGCCGATCCGTATGCCGCCGGCGTCAGCTCTTCCACCCCGCCCACCTTCACCGAGCCTTGTACCGATCCCTTCATCGATTGCGGCTTGACGACGTACAGCGACCCCGCCGGCGGCAGTTTCGTTCGCAACGGCCTGGGCGCCTACAATGCGGGCAACTATCACAACGGCCGCGGCACTTTCCATGTGAACGAAGTGTTTGTGCAGTTTGGCGTGCCGCTGCTCAATGACAGCTTCTGGGGCAAGGCGGACCTCGAAATCGACGGCCGCCATGCGCGCTACCAGGAGCCCGGCAACTCCCTCGGGTCCGGCGTGGGCGTCGACGCCAATACCTGGAAGGTGGGTCTGACCTGGGATACGCCCATCCCGGGCGTCCGGCTGCGCGCCTTGCAGTCACGCGACATCCG
>DATBCP010000078.1:0-5253 GCA_036270435.1 Rhizomicrobium sp.
CCCGCTTTGTTGCAGACACTGCAGAGGGCCGATTGACGGCCGCGCACTACGCTGATGCTAGCGCGACCTATCGGCCCTTGGCTGCGCCATTCCTTCGTCCGCGAAGCGGACGAAGGAATGGCGCACCCGACAGGATTCGAACTTGTGACCTCTGCCTTCGGAGGGCAGCACTCTATCCAGCTGAGCTACGGGTGCCTGTCATTGTCGGTCGCTCCGGCTCTCGCCGACGCTCCATTTTTTTGGTCGCTCCGGCTCTCGCCGACGCTCCATTTTTTTGGTCGCTCCGGCTCTCGCCGACGCTCCCGGGCGAAGCCTATAAAGAAAACGGGCGCGCAAGGCAAAGTGCGCGCCCGCATCCCTAGGATTTTAACACTTCAGGCCTGATTGCCCGCCAACATGGGCAGGTGTTCGGCCAGATGCGCCAGGGCGCTATCGGGGTCCATGTGCAGGGCACTGGCAATTTCCTGGACATGTTCCGGGGTGAGCGCGCCCTTCAGCTGGTCCATGCTGATCGGCATGCCATTGCCGTCCCCGGTCCAGGATGACACCAGATGTCCAAGTCCCGAACTGTTGAGTTGATCCAGTACGCCCGACAGACCACCCAGCGAGGACCCGGCAAGCACATTGTTCAAGATGCCTTGGGCACCGCTTTCCGTCCCTTCCAGCATCGCGCCCTTGGCGGCGCCAACGACGTCATCCAACAAACCCATGATCACCTCCTGTGGAAGAAGGATTTTTCCTTACATCCAGGTTGCGACGCCACCATGACCGGAGCAGGTGCCCTGGCGATGCTTGTAGGTGACCGTGGTGCCGTCCTTGCACTTGGCCGAGCCGCCACCGCCGGGCGCCGCTGCTGCCATGGAACCGGCGGCCGCGGGCTTGGCGCTCATGCTCATGGAAGATGACATGGACGAGGAACTGGAGGCCGCGGTCTTGCCGCCGCCCTTCAGGCAGCTGCTCATATAGTCCTGGTGCTTGGTCTTGGCCTTGTCGGCGGCGGACATGGCGCTCCAGCTTGCGGCGCAACTTTTCATCGCACTCTGCTGCGCGGTGTCGGCGGCGGAAACGGGCAGGGCAAAAGCGGCTGCAACAGCAGCCGTGGCGAACAGAAGGTGCAGGCGCATGAAGTCCTCCCAAGTGTGATGGCTCGAGGCAATTTTCTGCGCGCCTGGAAAGCCATGCAAGGGGGGCCTGGGGAAAATTAATCCGCCGCAAAAAAGGCGGCGATGCCGGCCCGGACCTTTGCCGCGCTTGCGCCTTGCGGCAACGCCGTGACGACGGCGTCGGGCAAATGGGCCTGGAGCGCGGACTTGAGCGTCTCATCGTGCCGGCCCAGCGGCAGTACTGCCAAGTGACGGACGCGTGACAAATCCTCCGTCGCCACCGCAGCCAGCATGGCGGCAGGCCAGGCGGGATCGCCTTTGATGCCTGCAAAAGCGGCAGGGTCCAAGGCATGGACCAGCACAAGCTTTGAGTCCGGCGGAAGCGTTTCGGACAGCAAGCCGGCCAGCAACGCACTGCCCGCAGCATCATAGGCCACCGCCAGAACGGCCTTGGGCGCCCGGCGAGGACCGATCGCGGCACAATCCATGAACAGAGGCTTGCCGTCCGGTGCTTTGGCGGGATGAAGCCGTGCCACCGTCTCGGCATGGGCCTTTTCGCAGGCGGCGATGAAAGCACGCCGTGCGGCACGATAGGTGACCTGGTCCGGAGGGCTTTCGGGATCGCCGCGCATTATCCTACCTTAGCCCATATGTCGGCCTTCGGTGTCCTGGAAGCGTTGCGCAATCGCCCCATCGGCGAGCAAGCGCCTTTGCGCGCGGCGCGCAAGGGATTCCGCACGCGTATCGTCATCGCCCGTGACAATCTGTTGTTCGGCGAAAAGGTGGTGGACGCGCGCGAAGCGGGGCTGAAGGGCGAGAACTTCTATGCCGGCACGCGCAATCCGCCCTATTGGCACAGGATCGAAGGCTCTACCGACAGGTTGTGGTTGCGCCAAAGCGTGGCGGAGAAGCTTGCGCGGGTGAACCGGCGCGCCGGCCAGGCCGGCCTGGAACTGTTTCTATTCGATGCCTGGCGGCCCCGCGCCGTCCAGGCCTATTTCCATGACGTGTGGATGCCGCGCGAACTCACAAGCCGCAATCCCGGCCTTGACGGTGCAGCGTTGACGGAAGAAGTGGAGCGCTATTGGGCGGCGCCATCCGACACGGCCGACTCCCCCGCGCCCCATGCCACAGCCGCGGCGGTGGATCTCACCCTGCGCTGGACGGACGGCGAGCCGTTATGGATGGGCTCCTTGTTCGATGACGCCACGGCGCTCGCCCATCGCGACCGGTTCGAACAGCTGGAGGCGGAGAACTTTTCCTTTTCCAATCAGGAAGCGCGCGCCAATCGCCGCCTGTTGCATGGGCTGATGACCGAGGAAGGCTTTGCCGGCCATCCCGACGAATGGTGGCACTTTTCCTGGGGCGACCAGATGTGGGCGGCACTTACGGCTGCGCCCGCTGCGCATTACGGCTTGGCGGCTGTTCCCGAGTAGCTATTCAAGAATCGGCCGAAACGCCCCGTCCCACTCTGCGCCCGGAGGATTGCGCTCATAATATGCGATCCGTGCCAGATGCAGCTCGTACAAAGCCTGGTTGGCGCCCGACAGCCGGCGGCATTGCGCGATCAACTCCCGCGCCAACCGCCAGTTCTGCCTGCGGATGGCTTGGAACAGATGGTCGTGGAACACCGTCAGCGCCCGGAATTTGGGCGACACCAACACGCCGCTGTTGCCCATCAGGGCATAAAGCGTTGTGTTGCCCCCGGCCGAGGCAATGGTGTCGACTTCCAGAAAGGCGGCGCCGCGCTCGGCCAATTTCCTGGTGCCGTCCGTCGCCAAAAGCGGCGCGCCATAGCGGTGCGTCAGCGACCTGATCCGTTCCGCCAACAAGGGCGCCTCGCCCTGAATGCCATAACCCGTGCGGCCGTGGATAAAATCGTTGCCGCCTCCGGCGATGACCTCGCCGCTGGCGATCCCCACACTGATTTCCAGCCCGATCTGCTTTTCATGTTGGGCGATCTCGGCTGCAACGGCCGCCATGCCGTTGGCGGCGTCGCAGGCATGGCGGGCATGATCTTCATCCTCCAGCGGCGCGTTCCAGAACACGGCAAAGCCATCGGCGCCGACCCGGTCCAGGGTGCCGCCATAGGCCAGCGCCTGGTCGATCAAGCGATTGAGGACGTTCTGCTCCAACGGGGCGGCGACGGGCGCCATATGCACGCCGCAAACCAGATAGGTGACGGGGCGCCTTTCCCCTTGCGGCTTCAGCAGCCCCGGATTGCGCGCAATCTTTTCCAGGCTGGCGCGTGGCAGGGAGTTGGAAAAGGCCGCGCGCAGCTTGGCGTAAGTGAGTTGAAGATCGTAGAGCCAGAGCAGGACCGCAGCGACAAAGCTCACGCCCAGAAACGCCGCCGGCGTCGCCCAATCGATCAGCACGCCGCGCGCGATATAGAGATACCAGGAAACAAGCCCTGCCAGCGCCACCGACAGCAGGACCAAAACCGCGCTCCAGCCCAGGCCAAAGCCCAGCAGGAAAATCATGGCAGCGCCGATTGCGGCCAGGAACAGCGCCTCGGCTACCCTCGCCCAGCTCGGGCGAACCAGCACGCTGTTGGCCAAAAGATTTTCGATGGACTCGGCGATCACGCCGGCGGTGCTGGCGGGGCCCAGCGGGGTTTGCACCTGTCTGCCTTCCAGCCCGACCACCACCACGGCGTCCTTCAGCGGCAATACCCCCAAAGCATTGGGGTCGATCAAGCGGGCATCCGCATCGCGGGCATAGCGCAGCCAGGCGCGGCCGTCCTCGGCCGTGGGCGCCTGCCCCTGGGGCACTTCCAGGCTGGCGATGCCGATGCCGGAAAGAAAGCTCAGGGGATCGCGTTCATCGCTGACCACGGTGATGCCGGCCTTGCCGGCGATCAGGCGCGCCGCCTCCGCCGCCATGCCCGGGATCAAGCCGTCGCCCAGGCGGAAGGCGATCGGGACACGGCGCACAACCCCATCGTTGTCGGGCTCCAGATTGGCGGCCGCCAGTCCCGCAGCGCTGCTTTCCAGCACGCCGGCTGGTGCGCTGGCGGCGGCAAAGCGGGGTGTGTGTCCGAAAGGATCGCGCGTGCCGCGATAGACAAAATGGGCTTTGACATGCGGCTCGCGGCCGGGCTGGCCCAAAACCACCGGCAGCACGGCCTTGGTTGCGGCGATGGCCTCGCCCAGGTCATGCCCAGGCTCGGGAAGCGCGGCCAGCGCCGCGCGCGCCGCATCATTGCCGGGCGGCAGGTGCGCCGACAGGCTTTGGGGCGAAGGCCCGAACGCGACCGGCGCGGTGAAGACGATCAGCTGGACACCCTGACCCGACAGCATGCGGGTGACGTCCACCAGCCTGTCTTCATCAAAGGAGGGCAGTTCCAGCACTTTGACAGGCGGATTGGCCGGCACGCTGCCGCCACTGGGGAGAGACCGGGCGGCATGGCGCTGATAGGCATCGAACAAGTGATTGCTCAACCCTGATTCCAGGCCCAGCCCGTCGAACAGGATGACAAACACCCCCAAAGCCAGCAGCAGAACCGGCACCAGCCATGGGCTGATGGGCCGTGACCAGGTCAAGGGAGCCGTGGACGAATCCATGTCTGTAGAGATTATTCTTGTTGGCCGGACAGAACCAGCACGCCCTGATATCTGACGGTGTCGTGCCGGTCATGTTGCGGAAATCGTTTCTTGCCGGGCAGTTTTTTCGCGTCCACCGGTTTTAAGGCTTTCCTCACCGCATTTTTTGCGAGAGCCGGCGGCATCTGACGGTATCTGGCGGCCACATTGCCGGGGCACAATTTTCGCTGCGCCTGTCCAAGCCTTCGTCGGTTTTGCGCGAAGGCAGCAATGGAGAATGTCATGACCATAGCATCGGTTGGCGGGGTCTCTTGCGTCAGCCAACTTTACGCCGCGCAACAGGCACAAGCCCTGTCGGCGGTGAGCGTGGGTGTTCCCGCCGACAGTTCGCCGGGGACCTCCTCAACCACCGCCACAGGCGATGGCAGCAATAGCTTGACCGGGACGACCGGCTCCAACCTGGACAGCCGGACTTTGCAGGCTTTGCTGGAACTGACCCAGCAGGACCCCAATGATCCGACTCAGACAGGCCAGGACGGCCAAACCGGTCAAACAGCCGGTCAGCTCCAGGGCGCGCACCACCACCACCATCATGGCGGCGGCAT
>DATBCP010000079.1:0-4060 GCA_036270435.1 Rhizomicrobium sp.
CAGGCAAATGTCACCGCCGCCACAATCCGGATCTGGCGCAGATTAAGCAGCGACACCCCACCCAATATCCCGACGGCCAGCACGGCGAAGGCCACCTGGCGCGCGGTGTAACGGAAATCGCCCGCTGTCAGCGGTCCACCCGTAATGGCGGGGCTGGCGGCAAAGGCCAGCATCAGCCCGATCCCGGCCAAGGCCAGCATGCACAGCAAGGCGACGCGGTCCACGGTGAACCACCAATTGGCGAAGCCGCTTTTGTCGGACCGGTTCATCATGATGCGGCTCCCCGGACCAGCTCGCGCGGCAGCTTGGCGACCAGGCTGCGGAAGACATCGCCCCGCTGTTCAAAATCCCGGAATTGGTCATAGGAGGCACAGGCCGGCGACAACAGAACCACAGGCGACGCCACCGACGAGGCTTGGGCATCGGCGGCGGCATGGGTCACCGCCGTCTCGAGCACGCTCGATGTTTCATAAGGCGCCTGTCCATCCAAGGTGCGGGCGAATTGCGGCGCGGCTTCGCCGATCAGATAGGCCTTGCGGATGCGCGGGAAGAAATCGGCCAGGGTTTCAATGCCGCCTTCCTTGGGCTTGCCGCCTGCAATCCAGAAAATATCGGGATAGACGGCCAGCGCGCGGGCGGTGGCATCGGCATTGGTGGCCTTGGAATCGTTGATGAACACTGTTTTTCCGATATGACCCACATCTTCCATGCGATGGGCCAGGCCGGGGAAGCTGATAATGGCCGTCGCAATGGCCTTGGTGTCGGTGACAAAGGGGCGAACGGCACAGAAGGCCAGCGCGGCGTTCTGCCAATTGTGCGCGCCCGGCAGGCGCGGCGCATCGGCCATGTCCATCACTTTGATCGCACGCGCCCCCGTGGCGTCATAAAGCGTGCCATCGACAACAAAAACGCCGCGGCCCAGAATCTTGCCGACCGAGACGGGATGCGCCTGGGCGCGGCCGGCGGCGGCAATCTGTGTCAGGATGCCGGAGGAATAACTGTCATCCACCCCGATCACCACCTGGCCGTCGCGCGCCGTCTGCTTCATTAGCCGCGCCTTGATGGCGGCATAATTGGCCATGCTGCCATGACGGTCGATATGATCGGGCGACAGGTTGGAGAGAACCGCCACATCCGGCACAAGGCCCGGGGTGAGATCGATCTGGAAGCTGGACATTTCCAGCACATAGATCGTTTTGGCGGAAGGTTGCGCCAGCTCCAGCACCGACTTGCCGATATTGCCGCCGATCTGGGCGTTGTAGCCGCAGTGATTCAATATGTGTCCCACCAGGGCGGTGGTGGTGGATTTGCCGTTTGTCCCAGTGATGGCGATCACCGGCGCCTTGCCGGGCTGGTCGGCAGAGCTGCGGATCTCATGGGCGAAGAGTTCCACGTCTCCGATGACCGGCACTTGGGCGCGGTTGGCATGTTCCACCACGCCATGCGGCGCGGGATGGGTGAGCGGCACGCCGGGCGACAGGATCAAGGCGGCGATGGATTCCCATGGCCATTCCCGCCAGGGCATCAATTCGGCGCCTTCCTGGCCGCCCAAGTCGCGGGCCTGGCTGTTGTCGTCCCAGGCGATCACCTTGGTGCCGCCGGCCACCAGCGCGCGCACCGCGCCCAGTCCCGAGCGCGCCAGCCCGAAGATGGCGACCGTCCTGTCGGCATAGTAGCGGCTGGGGATCATCGCCTCACCTGAGCTTCAAGGTGGCGAGGCCGAGCAAGGCCAGCACCACCGCCACGATCCAGAAACGGATCACGATGGTGGGCTCGGTCCAGCCCAGCTGTTCATAATGGTGATGGATCGGCGCCATGCGGAACACACGCCTGCCGGTGAGCTTGAAGGAGATCACCTGCACCACGACGGAAACCGTTTCGACCACGAAAAGCCCGCCGACCAGGCCCAGCACGATCTCGTGCTTCACTGCGACCGCCACCACGCCCAGCGCGCCACCCAAAGGCAGTGAGCCGGTATCACCCATGAAGATTGCGGCGGGTGGGGCGTTGTACCAAAGAAAGCCAAGGCCGGCTCCGACCAGCGCGGCCAGGAATACCGCCAATTCGCCGGAATATTCGATATAGGGGACCTGCAGATAGGTGGCGAATCTTTCGTTGCCGACCAGATAGACGATCAGGGTGAACGTCGCGGCGGCGATCATCACTGGCACGATGGCCAAGCCATCCAACCCGTCGGTGAAATTGACTGCATTGGCGGCGCCGGCGATGACGAAGACCCCCACGCCCAGGAAGAACAGCCCCAGCGGCAACAGTGCCGTCTTGATGAAGGGAACCGCCAGCACGCCGGTCAGGGCCTGGGTTTCGGATTGCATGATCAGCCAGGTGGCGAGTGCCGCCACACCGAACTCGATCGCCAGCCGCGCGCGGCCGGACAAGCCATCCGAGGTGCGTTTGGTCACTTTATAGTAGTCGTCCAGGAACCCCAGCAGGCCATAGCTCGCCGTCACCAACAGTGCGATCCAGACATAGCGGTTGGACAGGCTGGCCCAGAGCAAAGTGGAAGCCACCCAGGGGATCAGGATCAGCAACCCGCCCATGGTGGGCGTACCGGCCTTTTCCAGGATGTGGCGCTGGGGTCCGTCACTGCGGATGGGCTGGCCCTTGCCCTGTCTCACTTTCAGCCAGCCGATCAGCATGGGATTGATCAGGAAGGCGATCAGCAGTGCCGTCACCACCGCGGCACCGGAGCGGAAGGTGAGATATTTGAACAGCCGAAAGAAGGCCAGCTGATCGGTGTGGGTGAGAAGCGAGAGGTAGTAAAGCATTCAGGCGGCTTTCGCTTTCAACGCATCGATGATCACGGACATTTTCGAGCCGTTGGAACCTTTCACCAGCACAGTGTCGCCCGCTTTCACGGCGGCCAGCAGCTGAGGCAGGAGCGCGGCGGAGGTTTCGGCATAGGCGCCGCGGCGCTTGGGCGGCAGCGCTTCCCATAGCGCTCTCATCAGGGTGCCGCTGGCGAATACCATGTCCACGTCATTGGCATCGACGGCTGCGGCCAGACCGGCATGATGGGCGATAGCGCCCTCGCCCATTTCCAGCATGTCGCCCAATACTGCGAGTTTGCGCCCCCCTTTCCCAAATGGGGGCGCATCGCCCAGCAGCGCCAGCGCCGCTGCCATGGAAGCCGGATTGGCGTTGTAGCTTTCGTCGATCACCAGAAGGTCGCCGGCCGTAAAGCGCGCGCCCCGGCCCTTCAGGGCGGTGAAATGCTTCAGCGCTGCCGCTGCGTTGAGCACATCGCCATCCAACAGCGCCACCGCAGCCAGCGCACCCACCACATTCTGGGCGATATGGGCGCCGGGCGCGCCGACATGACAATCCACCGCGCGGCCTAATATGTCGGCCTTGACCCGCATACCATCGTCCTCGGCTGTCCAAGAGATCAGCTTGGCGTCGCCGGTTTCGCCAAAACCGACAATGCGCGACACCTGTGCCTGCCGCGCCCGGTCTTTCAACCGTTCGGCATAGGGACTGTCGGCGGGGACCAGCGCCGCGCCGCCCGCCAGCAGCCCTTCGAAGATTTCCGACTTGGCGTCGGCGATGGCCTCGCAAGTGCCGAAGAATTCCAGATGCGCGGGCGCGATGGTGGTGATCAGCGCGACATGCGGCCTGACAAAAGACACCAGGTTCCGCAGCTCGCCGAAATGGTTCATGCCCACTTCAAAGATGCCGTATTCGCTGTCACGCGGCATCGACGCCAGGCTGAGCGGCACACCCCAATGATTGTTGTAAGACGCAGCCGAGGCATAAGTGCGGCCCAGTGCGTTGCAGGCCAGCCGCAGGATTTCCTTGGTGGTGGTTTTGCCGGCGCTGCCGGTGACCGCCAAAATCTTGGCATGGCTACGCGCGCGCGCAGCCCGCGCCAGATCTTCCAAGCCGCGCTGAGTGTGCCCGACCAGCAGCAGCGGCCCCCGAACATCATCGGGCGCACGCGCCACCATGGCCGCGCCCGCCTTGGCGTCAAAAGCGGCACGCACAAAGTCATGGCCGTCGCGATTGTCGCCCTGCAATGCCACGAACAGATCGCCTTCCTTCA
>DATBCP010000080.1:0-20989 GCA_036270435.1 Rhizomicrobium sp.
ACGCAGCTGTTTCAATCTGACCTTAACTTGCTCTAGTCCACCAACGACATCACGCCATGCGGCTGCGTCTTGTGGCACAGCCACACAATGGCGATCGCCAGCACGCACAGCCAGGCCGAAAAGGTGAACATGTCCACCGAAGCCAGCAGATAGGCCTGGCCGGTCATGGCCCGCGTCACCGCCGCTTTGGCCGCCAGATCCGGCATGCCCATATCGTTCAGCGACTGGAGAACATTATTGAGGGCCGGGGCGAAGCCGCTGGTGAGGTCGGTCATGTGGCTTTGGTGCATCGCCGCCCGCCGGTCCCAGAAAGTGGTGACCAAGGACACCGAAAAGCCGGCGGCGATGATGCGGGCGAAATTCGAGAGGCCGGAGGCGGATGGTATTTTCTCAGGCGGAACACCGTCCAACAGGATACTGACCGTGGCGATGAAGAAGGAGCCGGACGAGACGCCCTGCACCATCAGCGGCCAGGCAATGTCCATGAAGCTGGCATCCGCCGTGAGGCTGGCACGCATCCAGTAGGACACCGCCGAAGCGGCAAAGGCGATGGTGGCAATCCATCGGGCATCGAAGCGGGTCATCATTTTCGCCGCCAGCGGTGTCACCAGGACGGCGACGACGCCTGTGGGCGCCGAGACCAGCCCGGCCCAGAGCGCGGTGTAGCCCAACTGCGTCTGCAGCCATAGCGGCACCAGCAGCATATTGGCGATGAACACGCCATTGCCCAGGCAAAACACAATGGTGCCCAAGGTGAAATTGCGGTTTTCGAACAGCGACAGATCGACGACCGGATGCTCCTCGGTCAGCTCCCACAACAGGAAAGCCGCAAAGCCCAACAGCGAAACCAGCGCCAGGACGATGATCCATCCGGACTCGAACCAGTCGGCATTCTTGCCGGTATCGAGCATGATCTGCAGCGCACCCGCCCACACCACCAGAAGGCCCAGGCCCACCGTATCAATGGGCAGCTTGCGGGTCGGGGTGTCCCGGCCCCGAAGATTGCTCCAGCACAAGGCCGACACGATCAAGCCCACCGGGACGTTGATCAGGAAGATCCAGCCCCAGTGCCAGGATTCGGAAATATACCCCCCCAGGATCGGGCCGCAGATCGGCGCCACCAAGGTGGTGACGGACCAGACGGCCAGCGCGGCCGGCCGCCGCTCATGCGGAAAAATCGACAGCATCAAGGCCTGGGAGCCCGGGATGATCGGCCCCGACAGCGCGCCCTGCAGGATGCGGAACAACACCAGCGACTCCAGGCTCCAGGCGATGCCGCACAGGAAGGAGGTGATGGTGAAGCCCAGCATCGACAGCACGAAAACCCGCACCACGCCATAGCGGCTCATCAGCCAGCCGGTCACCGGCACCCCAATGCCATTGGCGACCACAAAGGAGGTGATGATCCAGGTGGACTGGTCGGTGGAGGCGCCAAGATTGCCCGCGATGGTGGGTAGCGAGACATTGGCGATGGTGGTGTCCAGCACCTGCGTGAAGGTGCCCAAGGCCAGCGCCAGTACCGTCACCGCCAGCGCCGCACCCTTGAGGGGTGCCGTCGCGGTTGGATTTTCGCCTGCCGCGCTCACCAACGCCTCATCGCGCCTGCGCCGAATGGCTTAGACGGCCGCCACGTTTCACCGCCATGTGCTTGCGCAGGTGACGTGACGGGCGTGGAGTCCCGGCCTGGTCCGGCACCGCTTGGGGCGTCGGGTTTGGGATCGTCTCACTGTTGGCGGCCAATATCTTCTTCACCAGCGCATTGACCTGGGCATCGACATCCTCGCCGGTATTGCCGCGCATCACACCCACCGGCGCCGCATCGGTGGCGCGCGGCCCCGACTGATCATGCACATCCACCTGGACCGTGACGCTCAGCCCGATGCGCAGCGGATTGTCCTTGAGTTCGCGCCCGTCCAGCGCAATGCGTACCGGCACCCGTTGCACGATCTTGATCCAATTCCCGCTGGCATTCTGCGGCGGCAGGATGGAAAAGGCGCTGCCCGAACCCGCGCCCAAGCCTGCAACCAGGCCATGATAAACCACCTTGGAGCCATAAATGTCGGTCGTGACCTGGACCGGCTGGCCGATGCGCATCCGCGCCAGTTGTACTTCCTTGAAATTGGCGTCCACCCAGACATTCGACAGCGGCACCACCGCCATCAGCGGCGCGCCCGCATTGACCCGTTGGCCGACCTGAACCGTGCGCTGGGCAATTATGCCGTCCACCGGCGCAACGATTTTCATATGCGCCAGCACAATCGCCGCGGCGCGCAATTGGGCTTCCGCCGCCAGGACATCGGGATTGTGGGCCACGTCCACGCCGGCAATGCCGGATTGCGCCTGGGCCAGGCCGCCACGGGCGGAATTCACCGCCGCCTCCGCCGCCTGGACCGCATCGCGGGCATGGCCGAGTTCCTCGCCCGACACCGCACCGGCCAAAGCCGCCTGGCGCCGCTGATAATCGCTTTTCGCCTGGGCCAGCGTGACTTCGGCCTGCTCGAGCTGTGCCGCATAGGAATCGGCGCTGGCAAAGGTGCCGCGCACGGCGCGGGCGGCGCGCGCCAGATTGGCTTCGGCGGCACGCATATTCACGTCCGCCACGGAAGGATCCATTTCGATCAACAGCTGGCCTTGGTGAACTTGCTGGGTGTTGTCGGCATAGAGCGCGGTGACGGTGGCATTCTCGCGGCTGGTGACCGCCACGATATTGCCGGCGACATAGGCGTCATCGGTGGATTCGCTGAAGCGGCCGTTAAGCCACCACCAGGCGCCATAGCCCAGGGCGCCGACGGCAACGAGCACGCCGAACAGAAGAAACCCTTTGCGCCGGCGTTCAGCCCTTTGCGCGCTTAAGGCGGTGATGTCGCTCATGGCGTGGCGTCCTGCTTCGGATTGGCGCTGACCTTGATGACGGAAACCGAATCACCTTGTCCGGGATTGTAACCGCCGCCGGCTGCCAGCAGCAGCGCCACACGCTGGTTGGCATCCTCCGCCACCAAAGCGGCCATCTGCCGGCGCGCCTCCAGCAACGTGGACTCGGCGGTCAGCATGGGAATCTGTCCCGACAGGCCTAGACGGTAGCGCTCTTTGGCCAGGTCGAAAGCGCGGGCGGCGCTGTCCAAAGCCAGCTTCTGTTGCTGGCGCTGGTCGGCCAGGCTCTCCACCTCGGTCAAAGCATCGGCGGTCTGGCGCACGGCACGCACCACCGCACCGTTATAATCGGCCACTGCGGTATCCAAATCGGCGGTGGCAGCGGCATATTGGGCGCGGAGCCTGCCGGCGTCGAATACCGGCAGGTGGATCGCGGGCCCCACGCCGGCGGTGAGCGCATCGCCGCTGAACAAGTTTTCAAAGCCGATCGCCTGGAAGCCCAGAGCCGCTGTGAGGTCGATATTGGGATAGAAATCGGCATGCGCGGCTTCGCGTCCGGCAATCGCGGCACGCACGCGCATATGGGCCGCCAGAATGTCGGGCCTGCGCGACAACAGATCGGCGGGCAAATGCTTCGGCAGGGGCAAGGCATTTTCCGCCGCCGCCGCCGGCCGCGCGATGGAGGGATAGACATCGGCGCCACGGCCGAGCAAGGCGGCGATGGCATGCACACCAATATCGCGTTGGGCTTCGGTGCGGCGCACTTCCATCCGGGCCGTCGCCAACAGCGCCTTGGCCTGTTCCAGCGAAGCTTCATTTTCCAGGCCTGCCGCGACACGGCTCTGCGTCAATTCCAAAATGGTCTGGCGCTCATCCAGCGTCTGATGCGCAATGTCGATATTCTGCCAGGCCAGCAGCAAGGCGACATAGGATTGGGCGAACTGGCCGGCCAATGCCAGCCGCGCCGCATGGGCATCCAGGCTTGCCGCTTCGTGCACGTTGCGGGCCCGCTCGATCAGTGCGGCCTGTTTGCCCCAAAAGTCCAGCGACCAGCGCAGGCGCCCTTCCACGTCGCCCACCCATTGCCAGGTGCCGCCATAGCGCAGGGGATAGACAAATTCCTTGCTCACCAGCTGGACCGTGTCGGTGCCATCGATATTGATATTGGGATATTGCAGGCTTTCGGCGGCGGACACGCCTGCTTCGGCGGCACGGATACGGGCCAGAGCGCCTTGCAAGGTGGGATTGCCAGCCAGCAGCTGTTCCACCAGCCGGTCGAGCTGCGGATCGTTGAACGCCTTCCACCAGTCGGCGGCAGGCTGTGGGGCGAGATCGCTGCCCAGTCCCACACTGGTTGGCGTGATCTCGCTCTGCGAGGGCTTGGTCGAGGGCGCCTGGACACAACCGATCAGCGGCAGCGCCAGAAGCAAAGCGGCGACCTGACTCTTGTTCAATCTCGTCCCCGAGGGATGCGTTCGGTGGCAGCATCCCTGATTCGGCTTTTATTAAGGTTAATTACCCGCGCCACTATGGGCCCCGGCATCCGGGCACCAAACTTCCTTTAACGTATTGTTTTTAATAAATTATTTTTACGGCGCACCCGGTCCAGCACGGCAATAATGGTAAAGATCACCACCAGGCAGAGGGGAATCAGCGCCGCTGTCCGGAACGAGGCGGACGCCGCGGCCGTCAGGATGTGCGTGAGTTGGGCGCCCTGGGCATGGGCTGCCAAGGTCGCGTCACCGCCTGCCGCCGCCAGCTTGGCCTTGTCATAGACCGCGCCTAGATAGGGCAGCACGACATAGGTGCAAGCCGCACCTGCAGACCCCATCAGGCCGAACACCATGGTGCCGCTGCGCGGATAGCGTTCGGCCACTGTGGCCAGCATGGTGGGCCAGAAGTAGGCAACGCCAAAACCCCAGACCGTCGCCGCCAGCAGCACTGAGACAGGACTGTCGGCGGCGCCCAACGCAACCAGTCCAAGGGTGGCAAAGACAGAAGAGCAGATCAGCAAGCCGATATTGCCCAGGCGTTTTACCAAGGGACCGGCGAAATGGCGCATCACGAACATCAATCCACTGACATAGGCGAGCACCAGCACGCCACGCATGCCCACGATCTGAGTCAGCGCCACATCCAACCATTGACCGGGCGCGAACTCAGTCGAGGCCGTGAACATCATCAGCGCCACCCAGACGAAGATGGTGGGGTTCTGCAAAGTGGCCTTGATCATCTCGCCCGGTGTCACCGGCGCGTCGGTCGAGGCGCTGACAGGGGGGAATTTTTCCCGCAGCGTGATGGCGGCGAACACGATGCATAAAAGGCCCAAGGGGACCATGTTCCAGCGCCAGGACAGCGCGGCGTGATCGATCGCCAATCCCATCAGCGCGCCACCCACCAACCCCGCCGGATACCAGGCATGCAGGATGCCGAGACGGCCGACGCGGTCTTCGGGATAAAGCGCGCTTGTGAGCGGGTTGATCACTGTTTCCACCAGCCCCCAGCCCAGGCCCTGCACCGTCATGCCGATCAACAGGCCGGTATAGGGCGACAGGCCCAGCCTGCCAGCCCCCGCCACGATCGCAAACCCGGCCGTCATCAATGCAGCCGCGGCGACCAGCGCCCGGCCAAAACCGATTTCCGCCAATACCGAACTGACCAGCAGCAGGGTGATGGCAAAACCGGCAAACGCCGCGCCCAGCACGGTCGCCAGGCGCTCACCTGCGGCCAGCGTGCCGAGCGGATCAAGATATTCCGCCTGGATATGCACGGCAGTTGCAGCGCGCATGCTGACGGCCGCGCCCGCCGTGAACAAAGCGAGCAAGGTGATGACGAAAATATTGCCCCGCCGATGGTCCATGTCCGCTCCGGATGCCGCCGGTGCTGTCGTCTTTGTCATTATTCTTGTGCGACCGGTTTTCCCGGCCCTCCCTTTCTTCAACCTAGCACAGGCTTTGCGCATCCCGTAAAGTCGCTGCCCATGCCCATGCACCCTCAAGCTGCGCTCGCCATTCAGCGTGCCGGAGACCTGCCAACCGATCTGTCGCCTGCCGAGTTGCGCATCGCCTATGAGCGCCAGCGCCTGACCTTGCTGGCGCAAAAACCGGCGGTGGCGACGACCTATGAGCTTGCCATTCCCAGCGACTTCGGCCCCATTCCGGCGCGCTACTATCGCGCGACCAAAGATGAAAGCGCTTGTCCCCTGCTGGTCTACTTCCATGGCGGCGGCTTCATGCTGGGGACATTGGCCTTGTACGACACGACCTGCCGCCGCCTGGCGCTGCGGGGCGATTGCGCCGTGCTGTCGGTGCAATATCGCCTGGCGCCGGAGACTCAATTTCCCGGCGCCGTGCTGGACGCCTATGCCGCGACGCGCTGGGCCAGCGATCATGCCGGCCTGCTGAACATTGATTCTTCGAAGATCGCGGTGGGCGGCGACAGCGCCGGCGGCAATCTTTCTGCTGTGGTGACGCAGATGGCGCAGGATTCCAAGGATTTCAAGGTCGCGCTGCAAGTATTGATCTATCCCATGACCGACCAGAGCCGCGACTATCCATCTTACCAGCGCAACGCCAAGGGCTATATGCTGACCACGGCGGCGCTCCGCTGGTTCATGGACAATTACATTCCCGATCCTGAGGACCGGAAAAGTCCGCTGGCTTCTCCGATGTTGCGCGAAAGTCTCGCGGGCCTGCCGCCGGCCCTCGTCATCAGCGCGGAATTCGATCCCCTGGTGGACGAAAATGAGGCCTATGCCCAAAGGCTGAAAGCGGCCGGCGTGCAGACCGACTATGTCTGCTTTCCAGGGATGATCCACCCCTTCTTCACCCTGAGCGGAGTGGTGGACGATTCCGCCAAGGCCGAAGCCCTGGTCGCGGCCGCGCTGAAGAAGCTGGCCTAGATGAAATTCCACTTCGTCCTCATCCTGGCCATGCTGATGGCGGCTAGCCCTGCGCCGGCGCGCGACTTTTCGAGCAGCGTCAGCGAAGGCGAGGAGATCGCGCATCTGCGCCCGGAATTCAAAGTGCCGGACGAACCGAACCAGCTCTTCTATGTGCAGCGTTCGCCGAATTCCAACACCGTGGTCTATGCCGCGAGATTGGATGCACAAGGCAATTTCGACTCCAGGACGCCGGTAGAAGCTTTTTGGCGAAAGTTCAACATCGATGGCAGCCGCCAGCCGCTGAACTTCATCGAACGGATGATGGCTTATGGCGTGAAACTCAATCCGCGCAAGCCGGGCCAGCCCATCCTGTTCGATGTCGTGGCGCTGCCGCAGCGCCACCTGACGCTGTCCCTGGACGCCCAGCATCATCCCCAGGCGACCATGGCGATCGCAGGCCGCACCGTGAAGCTGGTCTATGTCTATTTGCAGGTGGTGGAAGGCGGGCTTCTGCCCAAGGTCCCGTCGCTCGATATTTTCGGCATCGACACCTCAAACGGCAGAGCGGTCCACGAGCATCTTGTTCAAAAATGATGCGGCGCACTCCGGCCGTCCTCCCCTTCGCGTGCGTCGGCACGCAGGAAGGAGGTTGAGGCGCCCATCCAAGCGCGCAGAACGTGCCCGCGAGAGCGGGCAAAGGGCGCAGGGGTTTACTTTTCAAAGTGAGGCGTATCCGCCAGCTCCGCACCCAATCCGCGCTTCTTTTGAATCGCCGACAGTATGCCGATCACCGCCGCGATCAGCAGCAAAGGTGCCAGCCAGCCGGCAAAGAACGGCGCCATATAGCCGAACTCGCCCATCAGCTGGAACGCCTTGGAGGCGAAGTGGGCGAGGTAGCCCGCCAGCAGAACCCCCACCAGCGCGAACCATCGTGTCTGAAAGGCAAAATAGAGCATGGCCAGCGCCGCACCGGTCAGGGCCATGGCGCAGGTGAGCAGCACCTCGCCGAAAACCAGCTGCAGCCGGGTTTTGTAACCGCTCAGGTCGCGCGACATGATGCCGGCATGGGCCAGTTCCCTGAGATCGCCGAGCCGCAGATATTGCGGCGACAGTCCCAGATTGCGCAGCCACAATTCATCCAGCACCATGGGAATGGCGCGCCGGTCGAACGGCATCTCTGCTTCCTCCCTGTTGGCTGTGGTGGTCAGCACATTGCCGGGCTCGGCGGCGGTGGCATGCCAGGAATGTCCGTCTTCCAGCAGCCAGCTATCCTTGGCCAAGGGCTGTGCCGTTGCGGCGGTGTCGACTTCGGCGAGATGGCCATCGCTATCCAGCTTGTAGACGGTGATATCGTGCAGCTTCATGGGCGGCCCATACTCGATGTCGGCACGCAGCAATCCGTCCGGCAGCGCGATCCAGTGACTGCCGCCGCTCTGGGTGCGATCCAGCCGCATACCCTCCCGTCCCAGTTTTTCGGCGATCTGCACATGGATGGCGGCAGGTCTCAGCCAAGCGTCCAGGGCGAACAGGCCGACGCCCATCACCAGGCCTGCCAGCAATGCGGGCACAAGACAGAGCAACGGCGAGCGGCCGCTATTCCAGATCAACAAACGCTCGCGGGATTCGGTGAAAGCGCTTTCGCTCCACACCACGCCCAGGAAGGTGGCAAATGGCACAAAGGGCGGTAGCAGGTCCGGCAGACGCAGCACGGCCAGGCGCGCGATCGCCATCACCACGTGTAGTGGATTTCCGCTGAACAGGGGCACCTGGGGCCACAAATCGATGGACAGCGCGATGGTCATCAGCGCCGCGATCACCATCATGGTGTGGCGCAGATAAGCGCCCAGCATGTAGCGCGTGAAAAGGCCGAGCGGCGTGAGAAAGATGGGGCGCGCGCCGCGATTGTTCATGAACGCGCCAACTGCGGACGCACGAACTCGCTGTGGCGCCAAACGATCAAGGTGAAAACGGCATAGGCGATACCAGCATAGAGAGCCAAGACCGGCACCAGGGCGCCCGCCACGCTGAGCGGCGCAGCCGAGGTGATCACCCATTCGCACAACAGGTTGACCGCCATCAGGGCAAGGCAAGAAAGAGGCAGCGCCAGCCAATTGGTCATCCGGTTGGTCAGCGCCACACCCAAAAGCGCCACCAGCGGCGCCAGGAACGATAGCAGACTGCGGGAAAAGCGCTCCGCCAACAACCGCATCTGGGCGGCACGGGCATCCTTGTCGTGATAATCCGGCACGAACAGCTGCTCGAATATGGTCTGCTCCGCCGTGTTGCTGGTGCGCGCGGTGAAAGGCAGAAGCTGATCCACCATCATCAACTGGCTCATGTTGCGCACATTCATGGTGACCGGCGGGCTGTCTTTCAGGATCTCGGTGCAATCACGGCACTTGAGGGGATCGGTCCGTGTCGCCGCGCCATTCGCATTCGGCATGGGATGGGCATCGGCAAAGGTGTGGGAGGTGAAATCGTTGAGGTTCAGCACGATCCGGCCGCTCAAGTCGGGGCCGTCCAGCCGCGCTTGGGCGGCCGTGACCACCCGCGAGGTGTGGGCTGCGATCTGCTGGTAGACGAATAAGGTGCGATCTTTGCCTGTGGCCGGAGCCTTGACTGGAGTTTGGGCCGGCGCAGGCGCATCGCCGCTGGCATCGATCACCGCCACATTGCGTGCGGCGCGCGGCGGCGGCGCGCCGCCCACCACATGATCCATGGCATAGGCGACATAAGAGGGGAAATAGTAGAACTCATTCTTGGCCACGCCCTTCTTCAGCGAGCGCAGTTCGGAGCTGAACAGGATGGAACGCTGGGCATAGCGCGACAAGGGGTCGGCGACACCCGAGCCGATGGTGCTGATCGCCAGCCCTGCCGACGCCACGACAAGGACCAGCACGCCCAATTGATAGGGCCCGAGACCCGAACCAAACAGCACCAACAGCTCGCGGTTCTCGCGCATGCGCAGCAGCATGAGGTAGGACGCCATCAGGATCGCCACTGCCAGCGCCAGGTCGAAAATTTCGGTCGAAGTGCAGATCAGCACCAATGCGATTCCGGCGAGGTCGGCTTCGTGGCGCACCGCATCGCGGAACACCCAGGTGAAATGTTCCGCCAGGAAGATGGCCTCGATCAGGATGATGACCGCCAGCGCCCGGGACGCCAGGCCGGCAAAAAATCCGCGCGCATAATCGCCGCGCAGGAAATTGGCCAGCGTCAGCCGCAAGCCCGTCGCCGCCGGCGCCGTTTCCAGAGGCAGAGCGGTCAAAGCCGGAATTCCTCGCCCAGATAGACGCGGCGCACATCGTGGTGGCCGACGATCTCTTCAACATCGCCCTCCGCCAGCACCCGGCCGCTTTCGATCACATAGGCGCGATCCACGATGCCGAGAAGCTCGCGCGCCTTGTGATCGGTGATCAAGACGCCGATATCGCGCTTCGCCAGATGATGGATCATCTGCCCGATCTCGTCGGTGGCATGCGGGTCGACGCCGGCAAAAGGCTCATCCAGCATGGCGAAGCTGGGCTCGCAGGCCAGTGTAATGGCGATTTCGCAACGGCGGCGCTGGCCTCCCGACAGGTTTCCGACGCGCGCCTTGCGGACCTCGCCCAGGCGGAACTCATCGATCAGCTCCTCCATCTTCGCTTTGCGCGCGGAGGCATGCGCCAGACGGGCTTCCAATACCAGCGTGATGTTTTGCTCCACGCTCAATCCGCGCGGTACAAAGGGCGCCTGGGGCAGATAGGCGATGCCGAAACGGGCGCGGTCGTAAAAGGGCATGGCGGTGACATTGTGGCCGTCCAAGCTGATCTGGCCGGCATCGGGTGTCAGCATGCCCGTCAGCATCTGAAACGTCGTGGTCTTGCCGGCGCCATTGGGTCCCAACAGTCCCACCACCTCACCGCGTTCAAGCCGCAGCGTGACATTTTCAATCACCCGGCGCCCGGCGAAAGACTTCACCAGATGCTGTGCAGAAAGCATGGCTCGCTCTTCGAATCTTGAGACGGCGTGCCTGCGCCCTCCCCTTGCCGAATCAGTTCCGGCGGCGCTTCTGGCCTGATCGGGGATACTATGACGCAGGTTTTGGCCTGTACAGGCGCGGCCCGGAACTGCAGGAAGCCTGAATAAATACTACCGATTGTTACGTGCCGAGCCCGTGTGAAACGGGGAAATATAGGCATTTAAAGTCCGTAGCTTGTGAATTCGGAACATATTCGCAAGGAGAATAAGGCTGTTTTTAAGGGCAAATATAGGGACTTACCGTGATGGCGAAGGTTGTGGCATAAGGTTTTCTGGTTATGCTCCATCCGTCGGCCATGCGGGCCGTGGGGCACGTGTCTAAAGACAATACCGAGGGGCAATGACGACCCATTCTGCGGCCGCCGAACAAAAGGCCATCCTGGTTGAAACAGAGCAAGCCGAACGCAAAAGCGTCGTCGACGATTTTGCCGGCTATCGGGCCTTACGCCGCCGGGTCGAAGACATGGAAGGCGCGGGGCTGGAAAATCCCTTCTTCCAACCGCGCGACGGCGTCAGCCACAGCGTCATTCGCCGCCACGAAAAGAGCCTGGTGAGTTTTTCCGGTTACAACTATCTGGGGCTCAACGGTCATCCCGCCGTCACCGCAGCGGCCAAGAATGCCATCGACAAGTACGGCACCAGCGCATCAGCCAGCCGCATCGTCGCCGGGCAGATCGAGTTGCATGGCGAGTTGGAACGCAAACTGGCAAATTTCCTGGGCACCGAGGACGCGCTGATTTTCATCAGCGGCTATCTCACCAATGTCAGCGTCATCTCCCACCTCCTGGCCCGGCCGGATGCGGTGATCTACGACTCCGGCGCCCATAACAGCATCATCACCGGCGCGCGACTTTCCGGCGCCAAGACCTTCACCTATCCCAATGGCGATTGGGACGGGCTGGACGCACTGTTGACACGGGAACGTGCCGGCTTTCGCCGCGGCCTGATCGTGGCCGAGGGCGTCTATTCCATGGACGGCCAGATCCTGGATTTGAAGCGCGCTGTGGAAACCAAGAAGCGCCACGACCTGCTTTTGATGGTCGACGAAGCCCATTCCTTCGGCATCGTCGGCAAGACCGGCCGCGGCGTCTGCGAGGAAGCCGGCATGCCGGTGGACAGCATCGACGTCTATATGGGCACCTTGAGCAAAACCCTGGCTTCCAGCGGCGGTTATGTCGCCGGCGACCGCGGCTTGATCGAATATATGCGCTATCTCTGCCCCGGCCTGATCTTCAGCGTCGGCCTGTCTCCTGCCGACACCGCCGCCGCCATGGCGGCGCTCGACATTCTGGAGCGCGAGCCTCACCGCCCCAAGCGCCTGCGCGAGCGCGCCAAATTCTTCCGCCAGGTGGCGCGGGAGAGCGGGTTGAGCGTGGGCGGCGACGAGGATTCCCCCGTTGCCTCCCTGATCGTGGGCGACGACAAGCTGGCCATGCTTCTTTCGCACAATCTGCTGGAACGCGGCATCGAAGTGCAGCCCATCGTGCGGCCGGCGGTTTCCGCCACCACGGCGCGGTTGCGTTTCTTCCTCACCGCCAACCATACCGAGGAACAGATCCAGGCAACTGTTCCAGTGGTGGCCCAGGAGTTGGAAAAGCTGCGCCGTCTGGCCGGCTGACCATGGCCTCGTGAATTCCGGCCTGGAGTCCGGCCGCCCTTTGCGGGCCACCCCACTTCGAATCGCACTCGTTACCAGTTCCTACAACTTCATCGCCGACGGCGTGGCGCTGACCTTGAACAGCCTGGTCGGTTATCTGGAAAGCCAGGGCGTCGCGGTGCTTGTGTTCGCGCCCGTGGCGCCCAAACCCGCCTTCGCCCATCAAGGCAGCCTGATACAAGTGCCGTCGCTTCCCCTGCCCGGCCGCCCGGAATACCGGCTGGCGCTCGGCATGGCAGGATATGTGAAACGGCAGCTGCTGGATTTTCAGCCCAACATCATCCACATCGCGGTCCCCGATCTGCTGGGGCATGCCGCGCTGTCCTTGGCCAAGGCGCACAATATTCCCGCGGTCGCTTCCTATCACACCCGCTATGAGACTTATCTCAAGCATTATTGGTGCCTGACGCCGCTGGAAGCGTTGCTGAAGCGCGTCCTGCGCCGCTTTTATGGCGCCTGTCATGAGGTCTATCTGCCTTCGGAATCGGTGCGTGCCGCGCTTCTGGCCGACGGCCTTAAGGACAATTTCAAGCCCTGGCCGCGCGGCATCGACACGGCACGGTTTTCGCCGGATCGGCGCGAGCCTGCCTGGCGTGCGCAATATGGCATCGGCGCCGACGAGCTGGTGATCCTGCATGTCTCGCGCCTGGTGCGGGAAAAGCGCCTGGACACGCTCACCAAGGCGCTGAACCAAGTCACCCTGCCGCATCGGGTGGTGATCGTGGGGGATGGCCCGGACCAAGACTATGTCCGGCGCGAACTGCCGCACGCCATCTTCACAGGCTTTCTGGATGGGGACGCACTCGCGCAGGCCTATGCTTCCAGCGACATCTTCGTCTTTCCCAGCGACAGCGAAAGCTTCGGCAATGTCACTCTGGAAGCCATGGCCTCCGGCCTTCCTTGTGTCTGCGCCGATGCCACCGGCAGCGCGTCGCTAGTGGTGATGGGACAAACCGGCTATCTGGCGCATGCCGACGATGCGGACGGCTTTGCACGTCATATCACCCGGCTGGCCCAGGACGGCGCCCTGCGCTTTGCGATGGGGGAAGCGGCCAGAGCGCGAAGCCTGACATTTTCCTGGGAGGAGACGCTGGCCAGAATGCTGGGCTATTATCGTGCGCTGCTGGCTAGGGCTCCTTCCCCGTGAAAATCGTAGACGTTTGCGAATTCTATTCGCCCACGGGCGGCGGCGTGCGGCGCTATATCAACCAGAAGCTGGCGCTGGCGGGAAAGTTCGGCCATGAACTCACCATCATCGCGCCGGGCGCCGAGACCCGCATGGAAGCCGCGCGGGGCGGCTCCATCGCATGGATCAAGAGTCCGCACCTGCCCTTCGACCGCAACTATCGCATGTTTTGGAATCACCAGCAGGTGTGGCGGACCCTGGACCGCATCCAGCCCGATCTGGTGGAAGGCTCCTCGCCCTGGCGCGGCGGCTGGCTGGCGGCACGCTGGCCGGGCAAGGCGGTCAAAGTCTTTTTCATGCATGCCGATCCGGTGGCGGTCTATCCCCAGACCTTTCTGGGCGGGTTGTTGGGCCCGGAGCGGGTGGACCGGCTGTTCGGCTTCTTCTGGCGTTATCTCAACCGCCTGAACAGCAACTATGATGCCGCCATCGTCACCAATCCCGCGCTCAAGGAGCGTTTCGCCGGCTTTGGCCTGGAAAATATCCAGGTCGCGCCGTTCGGGGTGGAGCGGCGCAATTTCTCGCCGGACTTTCATGATGCCACCGCGCGGCGCGAAATGCTGGCGACCTGCGGACTGGATGCCGATGCCAAGCTTCTGATCGCGGTGGGCCGCCATCATCCCGAAAAGCGGCTGCGCACCATCATCCAGGCGGTCGGCCGCGCGCAGAAGCAGCGCAAGATCGGTCTCTATATCGCGGGCGACGGTTTCCTGCGCGCTTCGGTGGAACGCTGGGCCTTGAATGCCCAGAACGTCTATGTCGCCGGACAGATCAATGATGCCGACCAGCTTGCCACCATGATGGCCAGTGCCGATGCCTTGATCCACGGCTCGGCGGCGGAAACCTTCGGCCTGGTGCTGGCGGAAGCCTTGTGCTCCGGCACGCCTCTGATCCTGCCCGATGCAGGCGCTTCCGCGACTTTTGCCGGACCGGGTTATGCCGAAACCTACCGCGCCGGCGATGCGGTGGATGGCGCAAGCGCGATCCTGAGATTGCTTTCGGGCGACCGCGCCTTCCAATCCCATGCCGCGCTCCAGGCCGCCAACGCGCAAGTTTTCACGGTGGAACAGCATTTCGAAAGGCTGTTCGAAATCTATGAACGGATCGTGGCGGGACGCTCGACGCGATAAAGCGTGTACCAATAAAGCGGCAGCAGTTTCAGAAAAGGATGGCGCGCGGCGAAATCGCCATAGGCGCGAATATACGCCGTGCCGGTCCCGCCGAAACCAAAGCGCGCCAGGGGAAATTCCGAGTAAAGCAAGGTGGCGTGCGCATCGGCCGGCAAAGGCGGTGGCGCCGGTATCTCCGACATCAAGAGAACCGGCCCTTTGGCAAGGCGCATCTCCAACTCCGCGGGGCTTGCCAAATGCTCGGCCTTGAAGCCCGCCGGACGGAACATGGGATAAGATTGGAAAGGCCGCGCAAAACTCACGATCGGGCCCTGCCAGTGCCGGTAGAGGTAGCGCGCCATTGGCATGTGCGGCCGCACGCCAAAAGGATAAACCGCGAAATAGGCCATCCCCAGCAAGGAAATCGCGGTGACGATTTTGGCGCACCCTGAATGGCGCCAACGCCAGAGGCGCGCGAAACGCTCGCGCCACAGCGGCAGGCGTGGCGAGAAGCCCAGCACCGGGAAGGACGTCGCCAGGATGGCCAACGGAAAGAGGAAGCGCGCTTCCTTATGCGCAACCGCCATATGGGCAAGGACGAAGGGCAATGTCGTCCAACTCACGGGATGGCGGGGATTGCGCAGCCACATGCAAACCATGGCCGCCATCAGTACCAGGGTGATGGCGAAGAAGATCTGGGCCGGCAGCAGATAGAGATAGGCGAAAACCGGTTCGCGGCCGAACGTATGCGCCGCCACGCCTTGCAGCAGATTGACATCGATATAGCCCAGCGGCGGAAATACCCATTGCCCGTAGCCCCAGCGGTCGGCCAGCGCGCCGGTCGCCAGCGCGATCAACCCGCCACAAGCGAAGATCGCCAGTGCCGAGAGACGAACGCGGCCGATGAAAACAAGCCAGGCAAAAAGACCCAGGCCCAGCAGTCCCGCTTGATAGCGGCTCTCGAATGCCAGGCCGCAGAACAGACCCGCCAGGATCAGCCGCGGCCAAGATCCGTTGCCCGTCGCCAACGCCAAGCCCAGGGCAAAGAATGCCGCGGAGAAGGTTTCGGAAGCGGTCCGCACGAAAAGATAGGGCAGAAACCCGAACAGCGGCAGATAACGGATAAAGGCCCGCTTTTCATCCTCGCCTTCCAAGCTCGGCAGCAGGGCGCGGGCGAAGACAGCCAGCGCGCCCAAGGAAAACAGTCCCGTCGCCAATCGCAGAACAAAGGCGAGGACGAACATGTCCTTCAGCCCCAGCAGCACCAGCGGCTTGGCGATGAGAAAATAAATCATCGGCTGAAACCAGGGCCGGATGTGGGCGCCATATTCCCAAGGCAGATCGGCAGCCTGCGTGACCCCCAATTTAAAGGCCGTGAATTCCAGGATCTGGTAATGCTCGTCGGGAAAATAAAAGGTCGCGCTGAACCAGGCGGTGACCAGGGTGACCGCCGCCAGAATCGCAAGGCCGCGGCGCAGCTCCCTATCCATGGGCGACCAGGCGGTCGAACCAGTCGAGATAGGCCTTGGCGCGCGCCTCGGGCTCGAATGGTTTGGCCAGCATCCGCAGACCATCCGGCACGCGCGACCGGCCGCAAACCGCCAAAAGCGCCGACGCCAGATCGAGCGGATCGCGCGATGTCACGATCGTTCCGCTTTCCGGCGTCTTGAGCAGGTCTTGCAGCAGATAGGAACAGTCGGTGCTGACCACCGGCACATCCATCGCCAGCGCCTCCACCGCCACCGCCGGCCCGCCTTCATACCGCGAGGTGATCAGCAAGGCATCGGCCGAAGCCAGATGGGATTCGATCTCCCCGACATGGCCCATCAGCGTCACGCGGGAGTCCAGCTTCCAGGCAACGACCCGCCGTTCGATCTCGGGACGCATGTTGCCTTCGCCCAGCATGGTGAGATGGGCTGACGTGCCCAGCGCCAGCATGGTCTTGAGCGCCAGCAACGGATCCTTTTGCGGCTCGAGCCGGCCGATCCAGACGATATTGTGATGACGCTGCCGCCGCGGAATGGCCGCGCCGGAGCGGACATAGGCGGGATCATGCAGGGTGACGATATCGCGTCCCGGCAGCATCGCTTCCAATTCACCCGCCAGGCCGGAAT
This sequence comes from Rhizomicrobium sp., assembly GCA_036270435.1. Classification (GTDB taxonomy): domain Bacteria; phylum Pseudomonadota; class Alphaproteobacteria; order Micropepsales; family Micropepsaceae; genus Rhizomicrobium. The sequence continues at coordinate 16,841 of DATBCP010000080.1, forward strand.
TCATGGCGGCAAACCCATCCACCGCGCGGGTGATATGTCGGAAAAATATGCCGGCGAAAGGAACGGCATGCGGCACCGGCGGATTGGAGATTTTCAAGGCAATTGCCGGGCGCGGGTCGGCCCGGCGCAGGGCGGTGGCCAGCAAGGCGTGAAAATTCCCGGGCAAGAAAATCACATCGGGCTTCAGTGCGGCAAGTCGCTCGCCCATGGCGCGGCCCAAGCGGAAGCGGGAGAGAAATCCCCGCCGCACCGGCGGATCGAGTTGCTCGACCTTCACGCCCGGCGCCACCGTCTCGCGCAAACCGCCGTCCGGGCTGCCGCACAGGATGGTGACGTCCCGGCCCGCGGCCCGCCAGCCCGCCGCGAGGCCAAGCGCGATGCGCTCGGTGCCGCCGCGCGAAAAATCATGCAGGCAGATCAGGATTTTTTTTGCGGTCATGACGGAAGTCCGGAAGATGGGCGCTCGAAGATCCAGATCGTCTCATCCAAACTGTCGTGAATATGAACTGCGGGCCAAAACCCGTCATAATGGGCGGTATAGGCCAACCGATAGCCGGCGCTCCCCGCCAACAGCCGTGCGAAATAGTCTCGCGCATCGGCATTGTGGAAATCGGCCTGCTGCAGCTGAGAATAGATGTGTCCCGCCCGCAAAGATATCTCAGGGCGGAGGTAACGCTCGGCCCATTTGGCGTTCACCACCACAAAACGTGCGTCCCGCGCCACGCCGAACGGAAGGCGCGCTTCGTTGACACCCGGCAGCGGATTGCGCGATTTCAGATCGCCCTGCCCGATCCGTGTCACCTGGGCGAAAGCTGGAAAACGGGGTAGGAAACAATTCTGGCCATAGGTTTCGATTTTGTCGCCCGGCGCGATATGGGCCTGCATCCAGCGTTCGGCATCATAGCGGGGGTCGAACAGGAAGGCGGCGTTGATGGCGATCGCCTGATGCAAGGCCAAAAGCGCTGTCACCAACAAGACAGCGCGGCCCGCAAGCCGCGTCCAGGTGTCCGGCGCGAAGGCCAAAGCCTCGGCTGCCATCCCGATATAGACACAGGCGAACACCGCCTGCGGCAGCAGAAACCGGTCATCGTTACGCAAAGCCACGAAATTGAAGCTGAGCGTAAAGGACAGGATGGCAAGCGCGGGCAACAGGCCCGCGACACGGACGCCGCCACGACTGCGGCTTACATGCAGGCCAAGACCGAACACGGCCAGGGTCACCGCGAGTATTCCGTAGCCCTTGCTGAAAATGCCCCCCATATCGCCCAGCAAGGCCAGCCAGCCGGAGGGGCCGCGCACATACTCGGCATAGCCGCCGCTGGCGGGACCGGCGAGAAAGGCGATCCGGCGGGCAAAACCGCTCCCATTGGTGATGGCGCCATCCACCAGCAACAGCAGGAGCAGCGCCACCGCGGCGACGGACAAGAGCGTGCGGATGATCCTGCCGGCATGGGCACGCGGCCAGGGATCGGTGGCGAACCAGGCGAACAGAAGAACCGGCAGGCTTAGCAAGAACAGCGCATAGCCCTGGTCCTTGGTCGCAATGCTGGCCGCGGCGAACAAGCCCGCCGTCCAAAACAGCCTGGGCTGTTGTTCGATGACGGCGCGCATGCTCCACAGCAGGGACAGCACGCCCCAAAAGAGATAAGGCACATCCAGATTACCGACCTGGCCGTAATAAGTGAGGCCGAAATTCAGCGCGGCAGCGCCCGCCGCGAACAGTCCGGCGCGACTTTTTGATTGGGCGGTCCGGCTATCGCCTAACGCCCTTTTCGATTGGGCGGTCCGGCTATCGCCTAACGCTCTTTTCGATTGGGCGGTCCGGCTATCGCCTAACGCCCTGTCCACCACCAGCCGTGCCATCTCGCCCACCGACCAGATGATGCCCAGCGACATCACCAGATTGACCAGCCGCCCGATCACGGCAAAGAAGGTCATGGTGCCAGGCTTGGTGAATTCGGCGATCACATCGGCCTGGTGGAAGGAGGGCGCATGCACCAGCGCCATCACAATGCCTGGCGCCGCGAGCACCGCCAGCAAGAAAGCATGCAGCGGTGGATAGGTGAAATAGGAGCCCGGCTTGTACGTCAGCGCGAGCGCGGTCAGGAAATTGCGCGGCGTGAAACCGTCATCATCCCAGCCATCCGAAGCGGGCAGGCCACAGAAGAGGCCGGCCAGGCGCAGGCCCGCCGCCGCTGCCAGAATCCAGAACAGAGGATGACGCCAAATCCCTGAATGAAGTCGGGCACGCATCACAGCGCCTTCCGGTCCAAAGCCCAGGCAAACGTCGCCACCATGGCCGCCAGGATCAAGTCGGCGGCCGCCAGGATCACCAGCACCGTCGCCACCGGTGTCACCGAGACATGGGTCATGCCTGCCGCCGCCATGCCCGCCCCCACAAAGATCAAGTCCTTGTTAGGCACCAGCGGCAGCCGCGTCACCACCAGCCTCAGTGCCACGAATTGCAGACAAGCCACTGCCGAAGGCAAGGCGCCGGACAATTCCCACAACCCGAACTCGACCCCCAGCACCAGCGCGGCGCGGCTGAAATGAATGGCGAAGGTGGCGGCGATCTGGTTGCGGCTGAGCGCCGTCAGCTTGCGATGACCCAGCACCAGCGCGACGCAGAGGATCAGGGGCACCGACCCTACCAGCATATAGAGCCAGCCATGGCCATTGAGGCTGGCGGGTATTTTCAACCCGCCCACCGCCAGCAAGGCCAGCAGCATCAGATAGACCATCACCAAACCGGCACCACCCGACAGCAAGTTGGAGTCCTTGATGCCATGCACCAGCAGGCCGGGCTTGAGTTTCAGCCGCGCTTGCGCCCAGAAAAAGAAAAAGGCCTCACCGGAATAATCCAGCATGAAGGTATTGAGCAGCCGCTTCCTCAGGATCACCGCCATGGGCGGCGTGTTGGCGCGTCCCCAAAGGTTGCGATAGACCAGATAATCGCCAAAAGGCTGCAAGAAAAACTGCAGCACCAACAGGACATAGAAGCCCGGATCGGCCGGGCGCGCACTCCAGATTTCGCGCCATCCCAACTCGGTCAGGCGGCGGCCGATGATCACCAGCAGCGCGGCCGGAATGCCCCAGCGCAGCAATTGCACAAAGACGCGCCCGGCGCGGCTGGCGGCGAGCCGTGCCATCCAGCCGGATTCCGGACCGAGATCGGGCTCACCCGTCATACGCGCGACATCACCCACCGGACCATCGCGCGCGGCAGAAGGTCGGTGAAGGCCCGCATCACCCGGAACTGCCAGGGCACCACGATCACCCGGGCGCCCAGCGCGACATCGCGGGCGATGATCCGGGCGGCCGTGTCGGCGTCCATCAGAAAGGGTTTGGGTTCGGTGACCTTGCGGCTCATCGGCGTGTCGATGAAACCCGGCGACACCAGCGTAACCGCCACGCCGAATTTTTTCATCCGCAGGCCCAGCGCCTCGGCGAACAGGCGCAAGCCCGCCTTGCTGGCCGCATAGGTAGGCGCCATCGGCAACGGATAGGATTCGCTGATGGAGCCGACCAGCACGATCTGGCCCCGGCCCCGCTTTGCCATGCTGCCGGCAAGCGCGCTGGCGCCCGCAACCGGAGCGACGAAATTCACTTCGGCGATGGCTTGCGCGCTTTCGGGCGCCTCGGCGAAAACATCCTTCGCGACACTTCCGCCCAATCCGGCATTGAAGATCGCCAGATCGATCGGTGTTCGGGCATCGGCGGCGGACAGGAGCGCCAGGAAGCCCGCTGCGTCGCGCAAGTCGAAGGACTGGATCAGGGCGGTGGCGCCCAGGGCGCGGCATTGCTGCGCCGTCTCGTTCAGGCGCGCCTCATCCCGCCCCCACAACAAGAGTGTGACACCAAACTTCGCATAGGCTTGGGCATGCACCCGTGCCAAGGCGGCGCCGATACCGCTGGATGCGCCGGTGATCAGGATCGTTTTCGGGGCCATGAACCACGCAGCTTGTACCGCGGAAATGCGGCAATTGCTTCCTATCAAATCGGGCCTTCGGAGGCTATGGTGCCGCGCCTTTTGCCGGGAAGTCCTGTGAGCGAGACCATCAAAATTGTCCCGGTGCAGACCAAAGCGCAATGGCGCGACTTCCATCATCTGCCTTTCAAGATCTATCGCGACGATCCCCAATGGGTCGC
>DATBCP010000081.1:0-6220 GCA_036270435.1 Rhizomicrobium sp.
ATCCGCGGCCTGGATACGGGCGCCGACGATTATCTCACCAAGCCTTTCTCGATGACCGAGCTGCTGGCCCGGTTGCGCGCTGTCCTGCGCCGCATCCGTCCCAGCCTGGCGGAGGATGTGGTCAGCGTCGGCGATATCGAGATGGACCGCGCCGCCCACCGGGTACGCCGGGCCGGCATCGAAGTGCATCTGGGTCCCACCGAGTACCGCCTGCTGGATCATCTCATCCAGCATCCCGGCCGGGTGTTCAGCCGCGAGCAGCTGTTGGATGCGGTGTGGGGCAGTGACGTTTATGTCGAAGCACGCACGGTGGACGTCCATGTTGGGCGGCTGCGCAAGGCGCTGAATATCGAAGGGGCGCCCGATCCGATCCGTACGGTGCGCTCTGCCGGTTATTCGCTGGATGCGGCGAATGTCGGTACGACCACGGCCGCTTAACTCTTTCTGTCATCCCCGGCGAGCGGCGCATCATTGATGCGCCGTGAGGGAAGGGGACCCAGGTGGATGGATCAAGCTCAACCTTTCCATGTGGGGGGTTCGTACGCCCTCGCTTCGAACTCCCTCTCGCTCATTATCGTTCGCGGTCGCCGGGATTATAGCAAGAACCAGGTGGCAGAAATGGGTAGCGGTCTCTAGCACCTGGGTCCCCTTCCCTCGCCGCGCGAGTCGCGCGGCTCGCCGGGGATGACAGGTAGCGCTAAAGCAACTTCCTAATCGGCTTTTCCAGGTCTTCCGGTTTCACGTGCGGCGCGTAACGCGCCACCGGTTTTCCCTCTCGATCCACCAGGAATTTGGTGAAATTCCACTTTATCCCGGGCGTGCCCAATATCCCGCGCTTGCTCCGGGTCAGATAGCGGTAGAGCGGATGGGCTTTAGGACCGTTCACCACGACCTTGGCGAAGATGGGAAAGGTCGGGCCGAAATTCTCCCGGCAGAAAACCGCGATCTCCGCTTCCGTGCCGGGCTCCTGCGCGCCGAACTGGTTGCACGGAAAACCGAGCACCGTCAGCCCATGCGGTTCGAATTGTTCGTGAAGACGTTGCAGCCCGGCATATTGCGGCGTGAACCCGCACTGGCTGGCGGTGTTGACGATCAACAACACGCGGCCGCGCCATTTCTCGAGCGAGACGCGCTCACCGGCCAGGCTGGTGGCGGCGAATTGAAACACCGACATCTAGATAGCTTGCCGGACAATCGCTCTGGGCGCCAGCATTTCGCTTTCTACACCGCTCGCAAGCTGGCTTAGCTTTTCTTGTGAGCGGAGCGAACTAGAAAAGCTTGCCCCTCTTCGAGCGAAGCGAGGGAGGCGCGGCCTGACCGACAAAGCTTGCCGGCCGCCCGCTTGCGCTCGCGGCGTCCCGGCCTCGCGCCTTCGCTGCGCTCGGGCGCTGCGGCGTTCGTCGCTCCGCCCTTCGCTTACGCTTCGGGCGTTCGGCCCTCAAGTCGGTCCACTGGACCGATTTGACCGGCAAGCCGGTCGGGCCTCACTCCACTGGACCATTTCGTTCGCCTTTCGGCGAACCGCTCCTCACCCCGCCATCCTGCCTTTGCTTTCCCGGCGGGTCTGCTGCGGCTGATAGGCTTTGCGGGCATGGGCCTCGCAATAGGGCGAGCCGGGCTTCGGCGAATGGCCGCAAAAGTGGAACTCCGACGCAGCGGGATCGCCGATCGGCCAGCGGCACATGCGGTCGCTGATGGTCAGCACCGTGGCGTGGCTGCCGTCCTCCAGCTGCAAGGGATCTTCCTCCACCACGGGCGCGGCCGGCACATGGCTTCGAACACTGGGCACTTTGGGCGCCATGGGCAGGCGCGGACGGTCGCTGCGCGAAGGGCTGGCGCGGCCCGCCAGGCCCAACCGGTGGACCTTGCCGATCACCGCATTGCGTGTGACCCCGCCCAGGGCGCGGGCGATCTGGCTGGCCGAAAGGCCTTCGGTCCATAATGTCTTGAGCTGCTCAACCCGGTCGTCCGACCAATTTGCCTGTGTCATGGCTCTTGCTCCTGGCTGCCAGGGTGGGTTCCAGCGCCCCCCTAATGGGATACAGTCACTAGATACAGTACCCCTGCCGGACCGTCGCACAAGCGTTACGATGCTGATCTAGCGCCTTGTCCACATGATTCCATTCCCGCAAGGGATTTGCGTTCATCGGGACGGGCGGGACTGCGATGCCGGGCGCGGGGTTGTAGGAGCGTCACGGAAAGCAGATAAACGCAGGTCTTCAGTCGCGATTTGTTCTTTTATTTCAACCCCCATCCAGGAGTGTGTCCCGTGTTTCCGGCTTTGCTTCCCACCTATAACCGGACGGATGTCGCCTTCGTCCGCGGCGAGGGCTCGTACCTTTTCGCCGAGGATGGCAAGCGATATCTGGATTTCGGGGCGGGAATCGCCGTCAACGCCTTCGGTCATGCCAATCCCAGGATGCTGAAGGCGCTCACCGACCAGGCGAGCAAGCTTTGGCACACCTCCAACCTGTACCGCGTGCCGGGCCATGAAAGCCTGTCGAAGAAACTGGCCGCCAGCACCTTTGCCGATACGTGTTTCTTCACCAACTCGGGTACCGAGGCGATCGAGCTCGCCATCAAGATGGCGCGGCGTTGCCAGTTCGTCGGCGGCCATCCCGAGCGCTTTCATATCGTGACCTTTGAGGGCGCTTTTCACGGCCGCACCTATGCCGCCGTCAATGCGGGCGGCAACGAAAAATACCTGGAAGGTTTCGGCCCGCGCATGCCGGGCTTTGTCCAGCTCGCGGCAGGCGACCTGGAGGCCGTGAAAAAAGTAGTTGGGCCTGAGACCGCCGCTATCCTGATCGAGCCTTTGCAGGGCGAAGGCGGGGTGCGCGTGATCGCGCCGGAATTCCTGCGCGGCTTGCGCAAGCTGTGCGACGACAAGGACCTGCTGCTGATTTTCGACGAGATCCAGACGGGACTGGGCCGCACCGGCAAGTTCTTCGCTTGCGACTGGCTGGGCTTCGCCCCCGACATCATGACTGTGGCCAAGGCTTTGGGCGGCGGCTTTCCGGTGGGTGCGGTGCTGGCCACCGCCGAAGCGGCCAAAGGCATGACGGTCGGCACCCACGGCACAACCTATGGCGGCAATCCGCTGGCCATGGCGGTGGCCAACGAAGCCATCGACATGATCCTGGAGGAAGGGTTCCTGGATCACGTCAACAAGATCGCAAATTACTTGCATCAGCAATTGGGTGCGCTGGTGGCGGCGCATCCGCAGCTTTTTGAAAGCGTGCGCGGCCAAGGCTTGATGATCGGGCTCAAGATGAAGCCTTCCAGCACCGATTTCATCACCGCGGCGCGGGCCAATGGGCTGATCCTGCTGCCGGCGGGCGACAATGTGGTGCGCATGCTGCCCCCCTTGACCCTGAGCGAAGCCGAAGCGCGTGAAGGAATCGAATTGTTGAACAAGACCGCTTCGGAAATGGAAGCGCAGAAGGCCGCCGCACAATGAATGCGCCATTAAGGAACAAGCCCCACCACTTCCTGGACTTGTCGGACCATGACAGCGCCACGCTCAAGGCCATCATCGCCGATGCCCGCAAGCGCAAGTTGGCGCGGTCCGGCCTGCCCAAGGGCATGCCCGATACCGACCAGCCGCTGCACGGCAAGGTGCTGGCGATGATCTTCGACAAACAGTCCACACGCACCCGCATTTCCTTCGACATGGCGGCGCGGCAGCTGGGCGGCGGCGTGCTGATGCTGACCGGCAATGAGATGCAGCTGGCGCGTGAGGAAACCATCGCCGACACCGCGCGGGTGATCTCGCGCTATGTCGATGCGGTGATGATCCGCCTCCTGGACCATGAGATGGTCGAGGAGCTGGCGGCCAACGCCACCATCCCGGTCATCAACGGCCTTACCAAATGGTCCCATCCCTGCCAGGTGATGGCCGATGTGATGACCTATGAGGAACATAAGGGTCCGATCGCCGGCGCCAGCGTGGCCTGGACCGGCGACGGCAACAATGTGCTGACCAGCTGGGTGCATGCGGCGGTGCGGTTCGGCTTCAAACTCAATGTGGCTTCGCCCAGGGAGTTGACGGTGGACCAGGAAACCCGCGACTGGGCGCAAGCCAGCGGGCTGGTGAATTTCACCACCGATGCGGAAGCCGCGGTGGAAGGCGCCGACTGCGTGGTCACCGACACCTTTGTGTCGATGGGCGATGACAATGCCACCAAGCGCCAGCATCTGCTCAAGCCTTATCAAGTGAATGCGGCGCTGATGGGCCGCGCCAAGAAGGACGCCCTCTTCATGCACTGCCTGCCCGCGCATCGCGGCGAGGAAGTCACCGACGAGGTGATCGACGGGCCGCAATCGGTGGTGTTCGACGAGGCGGAAAACCGCCTGCATGCGCAGAAGGCGATTCTGGCCTGGGCATTGAGTTAGATATCTTCCCTTTGGCCTTGCCTTCGGTGATAGTTCGCCGGCGTCGAAATTCGTGCGTCAATGATAGTCGGGATTGATCTGGGGACCACCAACAGCCTTGTTGGTGTGTGGCGGGACGGCGAAGCGGTGCTGATCCCCAATGCGTTGGGAAAGCTTCTGACTCCGTCCGTGGTGGCCGACGACAATGGCGCCATCCTGGTCGGCCAGGCGGCGCGCGACAGGCTGGTCACCCATCCGCAATCGGGGACGGCGCATTTCAAGCGCTATATGGGTACCGGCCGCGAAACCCGGCTGGGTCACCATGTCTACCGGCCCGAGGATCTTTCGGCTCTGGTGCTGCGCAGCCTCAAGGCGGATGCCGAAGCCTTTCTCGGCGAGCCGGTCACCGAGGCTTTGATTACCGTTCCCGCCTATTTCAACGACGCCCAGCGCAAGGCGACCAAGGCGGCCGGGCAATTGGCGGGCTTGAGGGTCGACCACCTCCTCACCGAACCCACCGCCGCGGCACTGGCTTATGGCTTTGCCACCGGTGACGAGGAAAGCGTGCTGATGGTTGTGGATCTGGGCGGCGGCACCCTGGACGTGTCGTTGCTGCACTCCTTCGACGGCATCATGGAGGTCAAGGCGACGGCCGGCGACACCTGGCTGGGCGGAGAAGACTTTACCGATGTGATCGCCAATGCCTTTGTCACGGAGGCGCGCGGCCTCAACGGCATTCCCGGTTCCACCTCGCGGCCCGCATTGCATGCCAGCATCCGCCGGCAAGCCGAAATCGCCAAGCGCATGCTGAGCGAGGGGGAGGGGGCGGCCATGGAGATCAACCTGGATGGCGAAACCGTGCATTGGGCGCTGACGCGCGAACGCTTCGAGCAATTGGCGGAACCGCTGCTGGCGAGGGTCCGCCAGCCCCTGGAAAGGGCGCTGCGCGATGCGCGCATCGCGCCGGACCAGATTTCGCGGGTCATTTTCGCGGGCGGCGCGGCGCGCATGCCAATGCTGCGCCGGTTGATCTCGCGGCTGTTCCGCCAGTTGCCGGTGCAGCACATCAATCCGGACGAAGTGGTCGCGCGCGGTGCGGCGGTGCGGGTCGGCCTCTCCCAGGGCAGCAAGGGCCTGGAAGAGCATGTGATGACCGATGTCGCACCCTTTACCCTGGGCATCGGCGTCTCCAGCCAGTCGGAAGGCGGCATGATCACCGGCGGGTTGTTCCTGCCCATCATCGAGCGCAACACCATCATCCCGGCCAGCCGCTCGCATGTGGTCCAGACCATGAGCGACAATCAGCGCGAGGTGCTGGTGCCCATCTATCAGGGCGAATCCCGTATGGTGAAAGACAATGCGCGGCTGGGGGAATTGCGCTGCCCGGTGCCGCGCGGTCCCGCCGGCAAGGAGCGGCTGGACGTGCGCTTTTCCTATGATGCCAGCGGGCTGCTGGACGTCGATGTGACGGTGCTGAGCACCGGCCTGCGCCAGAACCTGCTGATCGAGGGCAATCCCGGCGTGATGACCAAGGCGCAGGTGCAGGAGCGCCTGGCCCAACTTGCCAAACTCAAGGTCCATCCTCGCGAGCAGGCCGAAAACAAGGCGATCGCGACGCGCGCCGAACGGGTTTTCGAAGAATCCCTGGGACCGGTGCGGCTGGAGGTGGGCCAGGCGCTGGATCAATTCCGCGCCATATTGGAGAACCAGGATCCGCAACTGATCGCGGAGGCGCGGACCAAGGTGACCGCCTTCCTCGATCAGGTGGACCGAAATTACCTGCCATGAGCAGCCGCTCCACGTCCAATCCCTGGGAGGAATTGGGGATCACCGAGACCCGGGACAG
>DATBCP010000082.1:0-2351 GCA_036270435.1 Rhizomicrobium sp.
CCAATGGTGTCGTGACCGGGATGTGAATGGGACTGACCAGGGTGATGACCCGGGCGATGGGGCCAAGGCAGGACTTTGCCACTTCCCGCGCGATGGTGCCGCCCAGGCTGACGCCCACCAGCGAAACCGGCTTGCCGGCGGCGTCCGCGACGTCGCGGACCTGGCGCTCGATTTCCCGCAGCACATGGGGCATCGGCCCGATGTTGAAGCCGCAGGTCCAGCAGCTGGGATTGAAATTCTGGCGGGCGAGAAATTCGCGCAAACGCGCGGTCGTGATGTCGGGCGACAGGAAACCGGGAAGCACGATGACCGGTTGGCCATGGCCCTGGGCGGCGCCGTCCGCAAAAGGCGGCGGCATCAGGGCGGTTTGGGCCGCCGCGGCCATTTCGCGCCCCAGGCTCGCCGCGGAAACGCAGGCTTCGGCGGAGGGCCAGGTGGCGAAACGGCCGGCGCGAGACACGTGATTACTTCGCCTTCCGCTTGCGCATGGCCAGCGTTCTCAGACGCAGCGCGTTCAGCTTGATGAAGCCCTGGGCGTCCTTCTGGTCATAGGCGCCCTTGTCGTCCTCAAACGTCACCAGGCTTTCGCTGTACAGCGAATAGGGCGAAGAGCGGCCCACCACCGCGACATTGCCCTTGTAGAGCTTGAGCCTGACGCTGCCGGTGACGAATTCCTGGCTCTTGTCGATCAGGGCTTGCAGCATCTCCCGCTCGGGCGAGAACCAGAAGCCATTATAGATCAGCGCCGCATAGCGGGGCATGATGTCGTCCTTCAAATGCGCCGCCCCACGGTCCAGCGTAATCGATTCGATGCCGCGATGGGCCGCCAAAAGAATGGTGCCGCCGGGCGTTTCATAGATGCCCCGCGATTTCATGCCGACGAAACGGTTTTCCACCAGGTCCAGCCGGCCAATGCCATTGGCCCTGCCGAGCGCGTTCAGCCTGGTCAGCAAACTCGCCGGCGAAAGTCTTTCGCCATCGATCGACACGGCGTCGCCCTTCTCGAAGCCGATCTCGGCATAAGTGGGCTTGTCGGGCGCCTCTTCCGGGGAAATGGTGCGCTGATAGACGATACTGTCGGCTTCCCGGGACGGATCTTCCAGCACTTTGCCTTCGGATGAAGAGTGCAACAGATTGGCATCCACCGAGAAAGGCGCCTCGCCGCGCTTGTCCTTGGCGATGGGGATCTGGTGGCTTTCCGCGAATTCCAAAAGCTTGGTGCGGCTGGTGAGGTCCCATTCCCGCCAGGGCGCGATCACCTTGATGTCCGGCTTGAGCGCATAATAGCCCAGTTCGAAGCGCACCTGGTCATTGCCCTTGCCGGTGGCGCCATGGGCGACGGCATCGGCGCCGAGTTTTTCGGCGATCTCGATCTGCTTCTTGGCGATCAGCGGCCGGGCGATGGAGGTGCCCAACAGATAGACGCCCTCATAGACGGCATTGGCACGGAACATGGGGAAGACGAAGTCGCGGACGAATTCCTCGCGCAGGTCTTCGATGAAGATGTTCTCGGGCTTGATGCCCAGGGTCTCGGCTTTTTTCCGGGCGGGTTCGATCTCCTCCCCCTGCCCCAGATCGGCTGTGAAGGTGATGACCTCGGCGCCGTATTCGGTCTGCAGCCATTTGAGGATCACGGACGTGTCCAGCCCGCCGGAATAGGCAAGCACCACCTTTTTGACGTCTTTCTTGGCCATGTCGGGCCGCTCTCCTCTGGTCGCGCAGCCTGGCGCTTCGCTGGGCCGTCGCTCCTGAAAATCGCGGGGACTATAGGGATTTGAGACCCAAAATCCACCCCCGCTACAGCTTGCCTGCCAGCCAGAAAATCAGGGACAGGACCAGGCTGATCACCAGACAGGTCACGACCGGGAAATAAAAGCCGCCATGTTCGGTGCGGATGGCGATATCGCCGGGCAGCCGGCCCAAACCCAGCCGCCCCAGGTAGGGCCACAACAACCCGACAGCAACCAGGACCATGCCGATCAGGATCAGGACGCGGTTCATGGCCGTCAGAGTGCCGTAAACCAGCCGGTGATGGAATAACGCGCAGCCCCGGCAAAGGGCGAAATGAAGCCGACCAGATGTTCCTGCGGCACCGAAAACATGTTCATCGCATTGAAGGCCGGCGGAAAGCCTTCGCTGAGGTGGCCGGGGCGGTCGGAAAACAGCAAGGCGCCACCCCAGTCCAATCGCCAATGGGGCGTCATGTTCAACACATAGGCCGCGATGCGCTTTTGTGCGTGCAGCCCGTCGCCGTCATCATGCTGGTTGAGAAAATGGCCGGGCCGGTAGCGCGTGGCCTGGGCGCTGGCATAGGCGATGCGCGGCACCCCCGACACCGCGCGGGCCAAATC
>DATBCP010000083.1:0-1640 GCA_036270435.1 Rhizomicrobium sp.
GGATTCACTGTGGTTGCCGCAGGGCAGCTGCCCGGCGTGCATTGAATCCAATTGTTGTTGTGCTTGCCTTGCGAGATCCATGTTTCCGACAGCGTCACGGTCCAATTGTCGGCATTGTAAGACTGGGTGGCGAACAGCTTCAAATGCGGGGTGTTGCCGTCATTGGATCCGGCCGAGTTCACGATGATGCCTTGCGGCAGGATCGCGCCGGCGACCGGTGCTTGCGCCGTAACGGGAACACCGGGCGTTGTGACGAACTTGTCCACATAAGTGGCCAAGGCCCGCAAGGTGAATCCGCCCGGCACCGGCATGACATCCCAGCTATCCAGACTGAACTGGTAGGACGTTTCCAGGTTGAAGCCGTCCGTTACGACGGATGCCACGTTGAAGAACTGGGTATTGACCTGCAACCAGGCCGGCGGATTGGATGCCGGCGTGGTACCCGCCGAAACGATGATGGCGGAGCAGTAGGGCGAACTGAAATTGGCCGCCACCTGCCATGCCGAGAAGCAATTGTTGACATTGCTCTGCTGCGACACGGTGTTGATCTGCCCGGCCACCGCGACGCGATAGTAATCCAGCGAGAATTGCCAGCCTGTGAACCAGCTCGGCTGCAGCACGAAGCCGATTTGGGTATTGATGGATTTTTCCGGCTTCAGCAGCGGATTGCCATAGGTGCCCTGAATGACTTGGATGTTCTGGCCCACCCATGGATCGGTGCTGGAGCCGTTGGCCGTGGTCGGCGCAGAGAACAATTCGCTCAAATTGGGCGCGCGCAAATCGCGCGACTGAAGCGTGCGCAGGCGCAGTCCATCGATCGGCGTTTCCCAGGTGAGGCCGGCCTTCCAGGTATTGGCATCGCCAGCCGTCGAATAGCGCGCATGGCGCCCGGAAATGTCCAGGTTGGCGTTGCCCCAGGTGGAATCGTTGATCAACGGAATGTTGAGCTCGAGGAAGGCTTCGATGACGTGGTAATTGCCCTGTCCGTTGTGGAAGCTGCCGGCATACCAGTTGGTGCCCTGCAGGCAGTTCAGCACCGGATCGTTGCAGGGGCTGCCAGGCGCGCCGCCCGACCCGCCGATGGTGCCGTTGCCGGCGCCGTCGCCGCGCACATCATAGGCTTCCTGGCGCCAGCTTGCACCGGCCGCGACCGATACCTTGCCCGCCCAATCCTCGATGGGCGAACCGCTGACGGCGAAATCCGCGACGTCCTGCATCTGGTGGGAGAGCTGCATAGGACCCGGGCCCCATTTCTGGCCGCCATAGATCCAGTCCTTCTGGGCTTCGCTGACCGGCGCGCCAAAGGGATTGAAGGGCACGCAGCCTTCCTGATCGGCCACGATGCTGCGGCAGACGATGGAGCCCAAGGGCGCGTTGGCTGACGCATAGGTCGCCTGGTTGGCGGCGGTGACCTGCACGGAGTCGATGGCGGCGTATAAATAGGGTTTCAGGGCGATGGCGCGGACATGGATATTGGTGTCGTTCTCGCCATGCTCGTAATAGGCAGTCCAAGTCCAATCGGTATCGAAGGCGTCGAAGCTGCCATTGGCGCCGCCGACATAACGGCGATTGTCGCGCAGGGTGTAGACCTTTTGCGGACCCAGGCCGTAGTAGAGCGAACCAAAACTGAAGCTGGTGAT
>DATBCP010000084.1:0-7110 GCA_036270435.1 Rhizomicrobium sp.
TGCACGCCATATTCCGGATCCCATTGCTGCTGGTTGTGGAACAATTGATCCATGAACGGGAGGTATTTTGCCTTGGGCATGCAGCGGGCGAGCTTTTCGGCCACGCCATCCGGAGCGCCGATCGGATACACACGGAAGACGTAGAAGACCTTGCCGGTATCGATATAGGCCTTCTTGATGTCGGGCATGATGTCATTGTTGAAATGGGCGCAGTGCGGACACATGGGCGCGGCATATTCGATGAATACGACCCTCGCCTTGGGATTGCCCATGGTCCGGTCGTGATCGGTGATGGAGTCGCCGGTCTGCTGCGCCGCGATGGCGCTGCCGCTCGAATTGCCCAGGACATACCAGGCGCCGCCGCCGATGATCAGCGCGACCACCGCGGCCAAAATGATCCAGGTCCTGCGCGACATGAGGCTTCCTTTTGCTTTCGCCCGCACTTTCCTGCCAGACGTTATGTTTGGTCGCTCCGGCTTTCGCCCACGCTCCCGCGCCTCTAATACGATGCAGTTCTGCGTCTTGCCAGGGCCTGGAGCGCCTTGGCCAGGCCTTCGGGGCCCTGGTAGCGGCGGCTGGGATCGGCGGGCGGCAAGGGCCCCAAGGCTTTCTGCGGCTTCGGCGCGGGCGTGCGGGGCAAAAGCGGCTCGCCCTGGCTGAATTTGAGTTGCACCACGGCCTCGCGTCCCAGATAGCTGTTGATGCGTGCGCAAAGGGCGCGTTTTTCATAGGACAGAAACAGCGCCGCCCCCGGCGCGGTGCGCAAGGTCAGGGTGCCGCCGGAAGGGCCCTGCGCGAATTTCAGTGGCTGGGCGAGGCGGGCGATGTCCGGCCCGGCAATCTCACTCCAGCGCAGCACCAGGGTGGGATCGCTGAAGCCGGCGCGGACAAAGGCCGAACTGCCCGCCGATTTCGCATCCGTGCCAATGGCTGTGGGCCGGTTGTGCCTTTGGGGGGCTGCGTCTTGTATGTCTTTGAGCGTTCGGGCCATGGTCCCATCATGTCGCCGCGCACCGCCGCAAAAAAGACCCATCGCAGCGAAAAACTGCTCGCCTGGTACGATATCCACCGCCGGGTGCTGCCCTGGCGCGCGCAATCCGGAAAACGCGCCGATCCCTATCGGGTCTGGCTGTCCGAGATCATGCTGCAACAGACCACGGTGCAGGCGGTGGGAAACTATTATCGCAAGTTCCTGTCGCTGTGGCCGGATGTCACCGCACTGGCCAATGCCGAACAGGATGCGGTGCTGGCGGCCTGGGCAGGGCTGGGCTACTACGCCCGCGCCCGCAACCTGCATGCCGCCGCCAAACTTGTGGCCCATGAAATGGGCGGCAAATTTCCCGTAACCGCCGAAGCGTTGCGTGGGCTGCCGGGTGTGGGCGGCTACACCTCCGCCGCCATCGCGGCCATCGCCTATGACGAAAGACAGGCGGCCATGGATGCCAATGCCGAACGGGTGATTGCCAGGGCCTATGCGGTGGAAACGCCCATGCCCAAGGCCAAGCCAGAGTTGCATGCCCTGTGCTCGGCCCTGGTGCCGGAGCGGGCAGGGGATTTCGCACAAGCCCTGATGGATTTGGGGAGCGCGATCTGCACGTCCAAACGGCCGGCCTGCGGCAACTGTCCGTGGACGGATGATTGTCGGGCGCGCAAACGCGGCATCCAGGAAACGCTGCCGGTCAAGGCGCCCAAGATCGCCCGGCCACTGAAACGCGGCGCCGCCTTTGTTGTGCATGACAAAAGTGGCGCGGTGCTGTTGGTCAAGCGGCCGGAGAAGGGGCTTTTGGCTTGCATGCTGCAACCGCCGCTGGGGCCGTGGACGCAAAGCTTTCCATCACCGGCCAAGGCGCTGCGGCAGGCGCCGTTCGCCGCGGCCTGGAAGAAGCGGCCCGGCATCGTGCGCCATGGCTTCACCCATTTCGAGCTGGAAACCGAAGTCTATGTCGTGGAGGTTGCCAAACGCCCAAGCTTCAAGGGGAACTGGATCGCGACCGAAAACCTGCGCGATGTGGCCTTGCCCACCGTGATGCGCAAGATCGTCGAGCACGGATTGGATGGTTTGTAGCGATAGCGTACAGACGGGCCGTTATTCTCAGCTAAGGCCTGAGCGCAGCTGTTGGCGCAGCACATCGATCGGCACCAGCGTGCCGTTCATTTCGAAGTGCCAGAAGGTCCAGCCGTTGCAGGCATCCAGCCCTTGCACATGCGCTCCCATCTGATGGATGGAGCCCGAGGCATTGGCGCAGGCCAGGGTGCCGTCGGCGCGCACTTTCGCCGTCTGATGCTTGCGCGCGCCCTTCAGGATGGTGCCCACCGGCAGCAGCCCGCGCTCGACCACCCAGCCGAAGGGAATGCGTGGCTCGGCGCGTTTGGATTTGGTGGTTTGCAAGGCTTCGCCATCGGCCGGGACGATCTCGGCGATGCGGGCCCGGGCCACATCGGCATAGGTCTTTTCGCGCTCGATGCCGATGAAGCGGCGGCCCAACCGCCTGGCCACCGCGCCGGTGGTGCCGGAGCCGAAGAAAGGATCCAGCACCACATCGCCCGGCCTGGTGGAAGACACGATCACCCGATGCAGCAGGGCTTCCGGCTTCTGGGTCGAATGCGCCTTCTGGCCGTCGGCGCCCCTGATGCGTTCGCCGCCGGCGCAGATCGGCAAGGTCCAGTCCGAGCGCATCTGCAACTCGTCATTCAGCGCCTTCATGGCCTCGTAATTGAAGGTGTATTTCTGCTCCGGATTCTTGGTCGCCCAGATCAGCGTCTCATGCGCATTGGTGAAGCGCCGGCCTTTGAAATTGGGCATCGGATTGGACTTGCGCCACACCACATCGTTGAGAATCCAAAAGCCGAGATCCTGCAAGGTGGCGCCGACGCGGAAGATATTGTGATAGGAGCCGATCACCCACAGCGTGCCGGTATCCTTCAAGCAGCGGCGCGCCGCCATCAGCCATTCGCGGGTGAACCGGTCATAGGCTTCGAAAGAGCTGAACTGGTCCCAATGATCATCGACAGCATCGACCTTGGATTGGTCGGGACGGCGCAATTCGCCGCGCAGCTGCATATTGTAGGGAGGATCGGCGAACACCAGGTCGGCGCAGCCCTCCGGCAGCGCCTTCATGCGCTCCACGCAATCGCCTTCGATCACTTGATCCAGTTTCAAATCGCCCATGGCCCGCCCGATTCGATCAACAGGAATCACACTGATTCGACGGAGTCCGCAGGTCAAGAGTCTTGTGGAATCAAAGCGTTAGACTTGAGTCCCCAGATTCATCCCCATACCAGATGTTGTGGTCAGACGTGGCCGGGATGTGCCGGCTGGCAGCAAAGGGCCGCCGGATTTGTGGCAGGCGATATCGCCGACCAGGTTATGCACCGAAAAGTATGAGACGCGATGGACCGGTCAAAAGACCCGTCCGATGAGCAGCTTAAGGCCCGTTTCATGGGCTTTTTTGCTGCGTTGCAGCTTGCAGAGTGCTTGAAACCCCCGAAAAACATGGTTAATCGGGGAATATTGTCCGTGGAAGGATTATTACGATGGCCGATTATTCGGACAGCGATTATGTCCCCGAAATCAAAAGGACGGTTTATGGGGTCGATAGCGCCGTCCTCATCGTGGTCCTGGCTTCGGCCGCGTTCTGGCTGTCGGTCGGCCTGATGGTCTGGCTCTACGTTTAGGCCGTTCAAAAGAAAAGCAGAGATTAAGACAAAGGCCTGACGGTACGGTCCGTTAACTTTCCATTTACATCTATGAGAGAAGTTCCCGCCGCAACCTCACGGTGCCTCCCCAGGCATGCGCGCAACCAACATCGCCATCGCGGTCGCCTTGGTCATCCTGCTGGGCAGCACACCCGGCTCGTCCGGGAGCCCGCCGCCGCTGCAGGACCCGCCGTTGCGCACCTGCTTGCCAGAGAATGGGATCTCGCTTTTCAATGGATCTGGTTCGGTCCAAATCGCCCTCATCTCGTCGCGAGGGTGCAGCCGCTAGTTCGAACGGCAAGGGGGATCGCATGAGGGGGATTCCATGAGTGGGGCCATCTCGCTGCGTCGGTCGCCGGCACGGTTGTGGCCGGTCCTTGTCTTGTCCTTTTTCCTTGTCCTGCCTCTTTGTATTTTGAGCCCGGCTGCGCAGGGGCAAACCGATTCTTTGGCCAATTCCTTGGCCGCTTCTGCGCAATCCGATCCCCAGCAGGCGATCTGCCAGGCGTCGTGGGAAAGATGCCTGGGATCGGGCGGCGGGAAAAACTGGAAGCCGATTTACGACCGCTGCCTGAAGGCGCGCACCACTTGTCTGGGTGGGCGCGCTTATGCGCCCGAGGTGCCGCAAAATCCTTCGTTCAGCAGCGTACTGCAGACGCAAGCGTCCGGCAGCGACCAGGCCAATGCCGATCCCACCACCGGCGCGGCGCTGTGCGAGAGGGGAGAGACGCGCGGTGTGCGCAATGGTTGCGTGCTGGCGGCGGCGGGTGACGGTTACGGCCAGAGCTTCAGCCTGCTCGGTCCGGCGGTTCCTCTTTCGCGGATACAACGCGTCCGTTCGGTGGTGAAATGCGCCGGCGGAAAAGCCGCCACCTTCTATCCCAACGGACGGATCGAATTCTGCACGCTCGACGGCGGTGGTGAAATGAAAACATCCTTGACCGACATCTCCGGCAAGGTGACGGATTGCGCGGCCCGCGCCCAGGTTCGCTTCGATCCCGAAGGCCGGCTTTTGTCCTGTGAGAAGTGAGGAGCGGCGCGCAAAGCGCGCGAGCAGGTCCGGTGGACCTGCGAGAGTGACGAACGCCGCGAGCTTAAGCGAGCGGCCGAGGGGCCTGGCAACAGAGATGCCGCAGGGCGCTATCGCAATACGATCTTGAATCGGCGCTGTTCCGCAAAGCTGCACTTGGCGGCCAGGCAGACGCGCTTCTTCTGGCCTGTCAGAAAAGTGAAAGCGGTATTGACGTAAAACAGCGGACTGCCGCAATGCGGACACCGGTGCCGCGAGCGGATCGGAGATTTTCTGGAGGCCATCGCCCCATCGTGAATCGTCAACTGGCCGAATTTATGGCTGGGCGATGCGAATATTTTCATTGTCGCTTTGTCACAGAAATCGTTCGAGATGTTTGGCGAGCGCGCGATGAAACATCTGTCGCGCTCGGTCAGTCTTGAACGTCCGGTGTCGGCGACGGTTCCTCGCCATTCAAGATCGCGCGGATCGGCGCGAAGCTGCGGCGGTGATGGATTGTTACGCCATGGCGCTTCAGTCCGGAATAATGTTCCGGCGTGCCATAGCCCTTGTTGTTGCACCAGTTGTAGCCCGGATGTTCCACATGCAGGCGCACCATCAACCGGTCGCGCATCACCTTGGCGATGATCGAGGCGGCGGCAATGGAAAGGCTGCGCCCGTCGCCGCCGACCAAAGTGTCGCACTTGCAGGGAAGCGCCGGCGGATCGTTGCCGTCCACCAGCGCGAAAGCGGCGGGAACCTGAAGCGCGCGCACCGCGCGCGCCATCGCCAGATGCGTCGCCTGGCGGATATTGACCAGATCGATTTCGCCCACGCTGGCTTCGCCCACGCCGACCGCCACCGCCATTTCCAGGATCAGGGGGAAAAGTTCCTCACGCGTTTCCACATCCAGCTGCTTGGAATCGTTCAGCCCCCTGGGCATGCGCTTTTTGTCCAGAATCACCGCCGCCGCCACCACGGGACCCGCCAAGGGCCCGCGTCCGGCCTCATCCACGCCGCATATATGGATGGGGGCCGGACCGGTCATGGTCTTCAGCAGGCGGGACTCGTAGATGAAATGCGGCATGCCCTTCTTTTAGGAAAGGCTGGCTTTTTAGAAAAGAGCGAGTTGGTCTCCAAGCCGGGGAGGGCACTTGAACTTGTGGACAGCCAGCGGCGCGGAGGGCTGATTCAAGCCCAGCCGCTTCACCGCCATATGGAATCGCCGGGCCATCACTTCGGCATAGGCGCCGGTTCCCTTCATGCGGGTGTTCCAGGCGCTGTCATAGTCCTTGCCGCCGCGCATGGAGCGCACCAGCGCCATGACATGCCTGGCACGGTCGGGGACATTGGCCTCCAGCCATTCCCGGAACAGGTCCTTGATCTCCAGCGGCAGGCGCAGCAGCACATAGCCGGCCGAGCGCGCGCCATGATCGGCGGCAGCAGCAAGCACCGCCTCCATCTCATGATCGTTGAGGGCGGGAATGGCGGGCGCGAACATCACGCCCACGGGAATGCCGGCATCGCTCAAGCCCTGGATCGCCTGCAACCGGCGTGTGGGCGTGCCCGCCCGCGGCTCCATCATCCGCGCCAGCTTGCGGTCCAAGGTGGTGACCGACAGCGCCGCCTTGGCCAGGCCCATCCTGGCCATCTCGGACAGGATGTCGATGTCGCGCAGGATCAGGGGCGACTTGGTGACGATGCCGACGGGATGGCGGAAGTCGCGCAGCACTTCCAGGATCTGGCGGGTGATGCGCATCTTCTTTTCCAGCGGCTGATAGGGATCGGTGTTGGTCCCCATCGCGATCACCTTGGGCACATAGCCGGGCGCGCTCAATTCCTTGACCAGCAGTTCGGCAGCATTGGGCTTGGCGAACAGCCGGCTTTCGAAATCCACGCCGGGCGACATGCCGAGATAGGCGTGGGTGGGACGGGCGAAGCAATAGATGCAGCCATGCTCGCAGCCCCGATAGGGATTGATGGATTGATCGAAGCTGATGTCCGGCGATTTGTTGTGGGCGATGATGCTGCGGGTGGCGTCGTGGATCACCTCGGTGCGGATGGGAGGAGGGCTGTCGTCATCGCTTCTCCACCCAAAGTCATAATCGGTCGCGCCGGAAGACGCCTCGCTGCCGCTCGGCAGCCCGGCGCTCCGGGGCCAACCATCATCCAACAGAACCCGCGTCTGCTTTTCATACCGCCCCACGGCATTGGAGAGGGCGCCGCGCCCGCGCAAAATCTCCGGCCGAATGGTGGTGTCCAGGACAACAGTCATAAATAGGACTGTACGCCTTTATGAGAACAAATCAAGTACAAAATAGACAGGGGCGATTGTGCTGAACGCGGTGCGTTGCGGCCAGCGTGTCCGACGCTACCCTTCTCCCGCTTCTGGGAGGGCGTAGAGC
>DATBCP010000085.1:0-11580 GCA_036270435.1 Rhizomicrobium sp.
AATTTGCTGGCGCACCGCGCGCGGCGCAATCGCGCCCATGGCGCCGATCGAGACCAAGCCGGAGACGGCGAAAAAGAAGAACAGCGCGCTCCAATTGGACTCGGCAAAGGCAAAGACCGGCAGCACCACGCCCACCACCAGCTCGGGGACACCGCGCCAGCCGCCTTTTTGGATTTCGCCCACCCTTGTGGTGCGGTTGAAATCCATGCGGGTGGAGAAGAAGGCCTCGAAGGTGGCCCGCGTGTTAGCCAGGATCAGGCCGGAGGGAAACACCACCGCCAGCAGCAGCGTCGGTATCAGTTTGCTTTCCCGTTCGCGCTCCAGCATGCGCTGGCCCAGATAGAGATAACCGATGGACGAGAAAATACCGAGCGCGGTGGCCAGCAGCCCGAACCAGTTGACGCCGGGATAATAGGGCAGCGCCATGCCCATCAGGGTCAGCGAGATGGCGGCGCTGGCAAAAGCCAGCATGTAAAAGGCGAATTGGCACATCTGCACGGTCATGGCCGCCTTCTTCCATACCGGCATGGCGCTGGCCCAGATCGGCGCCAGCAGCTTGCGCGCCACTTGGGCATGGCCTTTGGTCCAACGGGCCTGCTGCGCGCGCCATGCGGCGGCGGTCTGCGGCAGCTCGCCGGGCACCACCAGGTCCGACACCATGGCGCCGCGCCAGCCCCGCATCATGCAGCGCATGGAGAGATCCAGGTCCTCGGTCAGCGTGTCCCCAGTCCAGCCACCGCCTTGCTCGATTGCGGTGCGGTTCCACACCCCGGCGCTGCCGTTGAAGGAAATCGGCAGGCCGGCGCGATAGCGCGCTTCCTGCTCGACCGAAAAATGAGCGTCCAGCAACACGCCTTGCACCCGCGTCAGCCAGTTGGCGCCGCGATTGGCGTGACCCCAGCGCGATTGCACAAAGGCAAGACCGCTATCGGCCAACAGCACCGGCACGGTGCGGCGCTGGAAATCCGGCGGCGGCACAAAGTCCGCGTCCAGCACGGCGACAAAAGGCGCGTCGGAATGAGAAAGGCCAAAGGCCAAATTTCCCGCCTTGAAACCTTTGCGGTCGCCGCGCCGCAGGATCTGAAAATGAACATGTTGCGGCACCACTGCGCGCACGCTCGCCACCAACTCTTCATGCTCATCGCCATCGCCATCGTCGAGCAGCTGGATGGTGAGGCGGTCGGCGGGCCAATCCATGCGCACCGCACTGGCGGCGACACGCACCGCCAACGGCCCTTCGTCACAGACCGGCAGCTGGACAAGCACATGCGGCAGTTCGGCGTCATCCAATTGGGCGAGCTTCAGATGCGGACGCTTGCGGAACACGCGCACCCAGGCCAGCCCCGCGAGTTGCACGGAAAGCGTGCAGACACAGACCAGGATGATGCAGAGGATGAACTGCAGGAATTGGGAAAGACCGTGCATGGCGATCGTTCAGGTCCCCACAAGGGTTGTTCTTCTTAACCGGCAAGCCGGCCTTTCGGCCCATTTCGGACCAGTCGCCAACTGACCTGGCCGGCGGTCAAGCACCGGAGGAAGCCGAACTTCTCCTGCCGCGCGGCCTTTAGCAAGAGGGTGCAGTGCAAAATGAACTCTGCGCAACCCCCGGGAAGCCCCATGATATCAAGGCGCTGCGCAGGGATTTTGGGACAAAAACGAGCCAAATAGCCGCGCCTTTAACTAGGATTCGGGCGCGAGGCGTCCCATATTATGGTCTTGCGATCCGTGAGGGGCACGGACAGGAGCTCGTCATGATTCGAATCAACCCTATTTTCCCTGGGCTTACCCGGGTGATGCCCCTGGCATTGGCGGCGGGACTTTTGGCGGCCTGCATGGGCCCCACGCCGTATCAGCCGCGGCTGGAGGGCCAGCAGACCGGCTATACCGACCATGCCCTCACCCAAAACCGCTATCGCGTCACCTTCACGGGCAATAGTGCCACCCCGCGCGAGACGGTCGAGAGCTACCTCCTGCTGCGGGCCGCCGAGGTGACCCGGGCGGCCGGCTACAACAATTTTGTCTTCGACACCCGCAACACCAAGGCCAACCGCAGCTACCAAACCGTTCCCTATGGTCCGCCCGGTCCCT
This sequence comes from Rhizomicrobium sp., assembly GCA_036270435.1. GTDB lineage: Bacteria > Pseudomonadota > Alphaproteobacteria > Micropepsales > Micropepsaceae > Rhizomicrobium. Next base: position 2,089 of record DATBCP010000085.1, read on the forward strand.
ATTGGGGTGGCGGCTTTGGCGGCTGGGGGCATCGTGGCGGCTTCGGTTATTGGGGCGGTTGGGGTTTCCCCTATGACCCGGGCGTGGATGTGGTGGTACGTACCAATTACGACGCCTATGCCGAGATCGTGATGCTGACGCCGGAACAGGCAGCCCGGGAGCCGCGCTCCATCAACGCCAGCGAAGTGATTTCGCACATTGGACCTGAGGCTGCTCCGCCCAAGCCGAACAACACTTAGGGCGCGGTCCTTTTGCGTCGTGAGTTCGTCGCGCCTTCGCTCATGTACTTTTTGTACACATCGCTCGGCGCTCCTGCTCACGCCGCAAAATCACCCGCGCCCAGTTGGGCAAGGATTCGGACCATTTAGGCCCGCCGAAGGACGAATTCGCTGTAGCCATCGCGCGAGACCACGCTGTCCACGGCGTGGCCTTCGCCGTGGCACATATGCGGAATGTCCACCACCGAAAGGGGATCGTCGGCCAGCACTTTCAGCGCCGCGCCGGGGGCAAGCCTGCCTAAGGCCTTTTTTGCCAGCAGCGCCGGCATGGGGCATTTGAGGCCGCGCAGATCCAAATCCTCTTCCATTCCATCATCTTGATTAGAAGACTTCTTGATTGGAAGAGGGGTGCGGCTCAAGCTTTGCGAATCGGGAGGCGAAAGCGTGAGCGGCGCGATACGGCGCGAAACCATCTATCTGAGCAGCATCGCGCGCACCTTGTGGCTGCTGCGGCTGGTCAAGCCGCATGCCACCCGCAGCATCGTGGATATTGTCGAAGGTCAGGCGCGCAAGCGGCCAGCCAACATAGCGATCTTCTATCACGAACAGCAGCTCACCTATGCCGAGATGGATGCGCGCGCCAACCGCTACGCCCACTGGGCGATAGGCGAGGGGCTAGGGCGCGGCAAGGTCGTGGCGCTTTTGATGGAGAACCGGCCCGATTACATCTGTGCCTGGCTGGGGCTGTTCAAAGTCGGCGCCCAGGTGGCGCTGATCAACACCAATCTCACCGGCGCGGCCCTGGCCCATTCCATCGCCATTTCCGGCGCCGCCCATGTCATTGTCGGCGCCGAACTGGCGGAGAATTTCCGGGCTGCGCCGTTTGAATCACCGCCTGCGCTTTGGCTCCAGGGCGAAGGCGGAAATCTCGACGCCGCCTTGGCAGCCGCTCCAGACGCATCGCCTGGGCGCCAAGCCCGTGCCGGCGTCACCCTCAAGGACCGCGCCTTCTTCATCTACACCTCCGGCACCACTGGCCTGCCCAAGGCCGCCAATTTCAGCCATATGCGCATGCTGTTCATGATGAGCGGCTTTGTCGGCGCGCTTCAGCCCCGGGAGACCGACCGGATCTACAATCCTTTGCCGCTGTACCATTCCACCGGCGGCGTATGCGCCGTTGGGATGGCGTTTTTCACCGGCGGCGCGCTGATCCTGAAGCGTAAATTCTCGGTGCATGAATTCTGGAGCGACATCCACAAATACGACGCCACCATGTTCGAATATATCGGCGAATTGTGCCGCTATCTGTTGAACGCCCCGGCTTCGCCTTTGGAAAAGGGACATCGCGTCCGCGCCATCACCGGCAATGGTTTGCGGCCCGAAATCTGGCGCGCCTTCCAGGAGCGCTTCGCCATTCCGCGCATTGTGGAATTCTACGGCGCCACCGAAGGCAATGTCTCCATGCTGAATTATGACGGCACGGTGGGCGCGGTGGGCAGGGTCCCGGACTATCTGGAATGGCTGTTGCCCGCGCGCGTGGTGCGCTTTGACGTGGAAAAGGAAATGCCGGTGCGGGGTGCCGACGGGCTTTGCATCGAATGCGGGCCGGAGGAAGTGGGCGAGGCGCTGGGCGGCATCTCCACCCGCGCCGGGCGGGAATTTGAGGGCTATACCAACAGGGCCGACAGCGACAAGAAGATGCTGCGCGATGTGTTCAAACGCGGCGATGTGTGGTTTCGCACCGGCGACCTGATGCGGCGCGACAGCCGCGGCTATTTCTATTTTGTCGATCGCATCGGCGACACGTTCCGCTGGAAGGGCGAGAATGTCTCCACCGGTGAGGTGAGCGGCGCGCTTTTGGCGGTTCCCGGCATCCGCGAGGCCAATGTCTATGGTGTGACCGTGCCCGGGCTGGATGGGCGTGCGGGCATGGCGGCGCTGGTGGTGGACGGCGATTTCAACTTGGACGATCTGCCGGCGCGGTTGAAGGCGCTGCCGTATTACGCCCGGCCGATCTTCCTGCGCCTGTCGCCTCGCATCGAAGTCACCGGGACCTTCAAGCAGCGCAAGGTGGATCTGGTGCGCGAGGGAATGGATCCTTTGACGATTTCCGATCCGCTCTATGTCCTGGAGCCCGACAGCGGCAGGTATGAACGCCTGACGCCGGAGCGGTATGCGGAGATTGTCGCGGGGAGGGTGAAGTTGTAGCCCTGGTGTCATTCCCGGCCGAGCGCAGCGACGCTGCGCGAGGGGAAGGGAACCCAGGTGACAACACCTAATAAAAATCCTTGGCCAGCGCCGCGCGCGCTTCCGCGCTCAGCACCGCCATATGGCCGTATTGAGGATGGGACAGGCCCAGCACCACCCGCTCGTCCTTGAAACGCGCAATCTGCGCCGGCGTCAACTTGAAGCGCAGCCAATGCACCGACGAGGTCTTTCCATCCGGGGTCGTGCGGTCATCATATTCGGTGGGGGTGGCATGGACCGTCTCCGTCCCGATTTCCAGGAATGCCGTCTCTTCAATGCCGCCCAAGGTCAGCAGCACGGCATTGCGGCGGTTGGCGTCCTCGATCTCCAGCATCATGGTGGCGATCAGTTCCTCGCCTTGCGGGATCAACGGATTGTAGGCATCCAACTCGCCGGGAATCTGTTCGACGCCGCCTTTTTCGATGCGCAGCATCTCCTGCACCTGCAGCCACATGGTGGCGTAATTCTCGAAATAGAAGGTGGCGAAAGGCCCCACCTCGATGCGGCGCTGCTTTTTGACCGGGATCAGGTTCTGCTTCAGCGCCTTGCGCCGGAATTCATATTCCGGCAGCGACAGCAAATCTTGGGGCGTGATCTTGCGCTGGGCTTCGGGCATCCCTGCCTCCTACTCTTTTTTCAGCCCAAACGCGCGGGCCATGATCTGGATCGGATGTTCGGGCTCGCGTGCCGGCGTCTCGGTCTCTTTTGATTCAAGATGGGCAACGATATGCTGCGCCGCCAGCGGACAGTCCGACACGATATGGCCGCGCTTCTGATTGTTGGCGGCGCGGAAAACCGGGCGACCCACTTTAACCGCCACATCATGGGTCGGCTTGACCACGCCGAATGTGCCGCCATGGCCGGAACAACGCTCGATCACATCCACCGGCGTATCCGGAATCATCTTCAGCATCTCCGCGGCCTTGGGGCCCATATTCTGGGCGCGGGCATGACAGGCCAGATGGACCGTCACGCCTTCGGGCAGCGGGGTCAGGCCCGGCGGCAGGCCCTCTTTCCTGGCCACGTCCACCACATATTCGTTGATGTCGAAGACATTCTCGGCCACCCGCTTCACATCTGGATTGCCGGGCAAAATCAGCGCCCATTCGAATTTCAGCATCAGACCGCAGGAGGCGGTGAGCGCCACGATGTCATAACCCTCATCGATCAGCTTGACCAATTCCTTGGACACCTTGGCGGCATTGCGCGCCACACGGTCCAACTCGGCCTGTTCCAGGAACGGCATGCCGCAACAGCCGGGGTAAGCGATCTTGGTTTCGACACCGATATGACCCAGCACGGCGCGGGCATCCAGGCCGGTGTCCGGCTTGTTGTAATTGACGAAGCAGGTGGCATAGAGCGCGGCTTTTCGCTTGCCGAAGGCGGGCGCGGTTTTGTTGACTTCACTCTCTTCCTGCCTGGCGGCGCTGACAAAGGTGCGGGCGTGGAATTTCGGCAAAGTCGCCTTGGCATCGATGCCGGCGGCTTTTTCCATCAAGCCGCGCACCGGCTTGTTGTCCGTATCGCCCGCCCAGTTGACGATGGGCGAGACGAAGCGCGCCAGCCGGCCGTTGCGGTCCATCTCCGCCAGCTGCCGCTGGGTGAATTCGGTTTTGCCCTTTTTGGCTTCGACAAAACGGTGGCGCAGCATCAGGTGCGGAAAATCCAGCATGAAGGGATGTGGCGGCACATAGGGACATTTGGTCATGAAGCACATGTCGCAAAGCGTGCAGGCTTCGACGATCGGCTTGAAATCTTCGCTCGCCAGATGCTCGACATCTTCCTTGGGACTGTTGTCGATCAGGTCGAACAGGCGGGGAAAAGAATCACACAGATTGAAGCAGCGCCGGCAGCCGTGACAGATGTCGAACACGCGGCGCATTTCCGCGTCCAGCTTGACCTCGTCGGCAAAATCAGGGTCCTGCCATTGGATGATTTCGCGGGTCGGGGCTTGGAGGCTGCCTTCGCCGGTCATGCGGTCCTTCCATCGTCACGGAAAAACAGCCGCGCGGCATTACCCGCGCGGCTGGGGATCATGCGGGCAACGGTCAGCCCAGGGTATCGAGCGCCTTCTGGAAGCGGCCGGCATGGGACTTTTCGGCCTTGGCCAAGGTCTCGAACCAATCGGCGATCTCATCAAAGCCTTCTGAACGGGCGGTCTTGGCCATGCCCGGATACATGTCGGTATATTCGTGGGTCTCGCCCGCGATCGCCGCCTTGAGATTGGCGCCGGTGAGGCCGATGGGTTCGCCGGTGGCCGGATCGCCCACTTCCTCCAGATATTCCAGATGGCCATGGGCATGGCCGGTTTCGCCTTCCGCGGTGGAGCGGAACACGGCGGCGACATCGTTGTAACCTTCCACATCGGCTTTCTGTGCGAAGTAAAGGTAACGCCGGTTCGCCTGGCTTTCGCCGGCAAACGCCTCCTTGAGATTTTCCCAGGTCTTGGTGTTTTTCAGTGCGGGCATTGGGGCCTCCTGTGCTGTGAAGAATGGGGCAGGCATGCACGAGTTGCGCATGCAACGCGGGCGCAAGACTGTCCCTGTCAGGAGCGTTCGTCAACTAGCTTAGAATAATTCTAAACTATGAGAATCATTCGCAAGAAAGCCGCTTTCAGGCGCGCTTCACCCGCACCACCACATCGACGCGGTCCACGGCCAAGCCGGGCGGCGGCGTGGGAACACCGGCCACGGCGATGGTTTCACCCGGAATGTCGATCAACAGGCCTTCCTTCTCGAGGAAAAAATGCTGGTGGTCGCCGGTATTGGTGTCGAAATAGCTGCGTGCCGCATCCACGATGACTTGGCGCAAGAGGCCAGCCTGGGTGAACTGGTGCAGCGTGTTGTAGACAGTCGCCAGGGAAACTTTCACCCCGGCCTCCGTGATCTCGTCATGCAGGCTTTCCGCCGTGACATGCCGGTCATCATCCTTGAACAACAGGCTCGCCAGCTCCACCCGCTGACGGGTGGGGCGAAGGCCGGACTGACGCAGCCGACCAACTGTCAGCGCGGTCAAAGTCTTGTCGTCGCGGGCAGATCTGCCCATGGGCCGATGTTCCTTGCAACCAACCTTTGGCAGGGGCGATCCGCTGTCAGGAGCGGTCCAACCCTGCTAAACTTCGTGAAGGATATATGTTAGAACGCTTCTAAGCAAGCAGCCGGCTTTTCGCGGTAGCCCGCCCCCCTCTTTTGAGGTAGGGAACCCCGCAGGAAACGTCAAAGCTCTTGAGCGTGTTTTCAAGGAAGAACCAAGCCGTGGACAAGCCTTTGCGGAAATCGTCTTTTGACCTTCAAGGCCTGTTGGCCTGCGCCCGGGGCGAGTTGTTCGGACCCGGCAACCCCCAATTGCCCTTGCCGCCGATGCTGATGTTCGACCGCATTACCTCCATTACCGAGGATGGGGGCGAGGCCGGCAAAGGCGAGGTGGTGGCGGAGTTCGACGTCCATCCCGATCTCTGGTTCTTCAAATGTCATTTCCAGGGTGACCCGGTGATGCCGGGTTGTCTGGGCGTGGATGCGCTGTGGCAGCTGGTCGGCTTTTTCCTGGGCTGGATGGGTGGATTGGGCCGGGGCCGCGCCTTGGGCGTGGAGGAAGTCAAGTTCACCGGCATGGTCCTGCCCACCGCCAAGAAGATCACCTACATCGTCAACTTCAAGCGCGTGATCATGCGCAAATTGGTGATGGGCGTTGCCGATGGCATCATGAAAGTCGATGGCAAGATCGCCTATGAGGCCAAGGGGCTCAAGGTTGGCCTGTTCACGGATGCGGCTGCGGCCATAGCGCAGAGCAGCGCGGCGCCCGCCTCCGCCTGATCCACCGAGGTGCCTATGAGAAGAGTGGTCGTTACGGGCCTCGGGATTGTGTCCTCCATCGGCAACAATGCCGGGGAAGTCACGGATTCGCTGCGCCACGCCCGCTCCGGCATTGTCGCGGCCGAAGACTATATTCGCTTGGGCTTCCGCTCCCAGGTGCATGGCTCGCTGAAGATGAACCTGGAAGAGGTGGTGGACCGTCGCGCCCGCCGGTTCCAGGGCGATGGCGCCGGTTATTGCTGGGTGGCAATGAACCAGGCCATTGCCGATGCCGGGCTGGAGGAAAAGGACATCTCCAATCCGCGCACCGGACTGATCGTGGGCTCCGGCGGCCCCAGCACCAAGGCGATCGTCCAGGCGGCCGACATCACACGCCAGAACAATTCCCCCAAGCGGGTGGGGCCTTTCGCGGTGCCCAAGGCGATGTCCTCGACCTGCAGCGCCAATCTTTCCACCTGGTTCAAGACCAAAGGCTACAACTATTCCATCTCCAGCGCCTGCTCCACCTCGGCCAACTGCATCGGCAACGCCTTCGAGCTGATCCAGTGGGGCAAGCAGGACATGATGTTCGCCGGCGGCGGCGAGGAGCTGGACTGGACGCTGAGCGAGTTGTTCGACGCCATGGGCGCGATGTCGTCGAAATACAATGCCTCGCCGGAAAGCGCCAGCCGCGCTTATGACATCAGCCGCGACGGCTTTGTCATTTCGGGCGGCGGCGGCATCCTGGTCCTGGAAGAGCTGGAACACGCCTTGGCGCGCGGCGCCAAAGTCTATGCCGAGATGGTTGGCTATGGCGCCACCGCCGATGGCGCCGACATGGTGGCCCCCAGCGGCGAAGGCGCGGAGCGCTGCATGCGCATGGCGCTGGAGACGGTGAAGGCGCCGGTGGACTATATCAATCCGCATGCCACCTCAACCCCGGTGGGCGATGTGCCGGAGATCAACGCCATCAAGCGGGTGTTCGGCGGCAAGACGCCGCCGATCAGCGCCACCAAATCGCTGACCGGCCACAGCCAGGGCGCGGCCGGCGTGCATGAGGCGATCTACACGCTGTTGATGATGCAAAACAATTTCATCTGCGAGAGCGCCAATATCGTGGAGCTGGATCCGGCCGTGGAAGGCGCCAATATCGTGCGCAAGCGCATCGACAATGCCGATATCCATGTCGCGCTTTCCAACAGTTTCGGGTTCGGCGGCACCAATGCGGTGCTGGTGTTCCAGCGTTACGAGAAGTGATGTCGGCATGAAACAGGATACGCCGCTTCAGGATATGCCGGCCGAGGCCAATACCGGCCTGATGGCAGGCAAGCGCGGACTGGTGATGGGCGTGGCCAACGACCATTCCATCGCTTGGGGCATCGCCCAGATGCTTGCCAGCCATGGCGCCGAGATCGCCTTCACCTATCAGGGCGAAGCGCAGAAGAAGCGGCTGACGCCGCTCGCCGCCTCCGTCGGTTCCCGGCTTGTGATGCCCGGCGATGTGGAAAGCGATGAGCAGCTGGATGCCGCCTTCGCGGTTCTTGAGAAGGAATGGGGCTCACTCGATTTCCTGGTTCATGCCATCGCCTTTTCCGACCGCGAGGAATTGAAGGGTCGCTACGTCGACACTTCGCGCGCCAATTTCGCGAAGAGCCTGGACATCTCCTGCTATTCCTTTACCGCGGTGGCGCAACGCGCGGCGCGGCTGATGCCTCATGGCGGCAGCCTGGTGACACTCACCTATCTGGGCGCGCAGCGGGTGATGCCCAACTACAATGTTATGGGCGTGGCCAAGGCGGCGCTGGAAGCAAGCGTGCGCTATCTCGCCGCCGATCTCGGCAAGGACGCCATCCGGGTCAATGCCATCTCGGCCGGTCCGATGCGCACGCTCGCGGGCGCGGCGGTGGGCGATGCCCGCATGGTGTTCAAATGGAACAAGAGCCATTCGCCGTTGAAAAAGACCGTCGAGTTGAACCATGTCGGCGGCGCGGCGCTCTATCTGCTCAGCGATCTGTCCGGCGGTGTCACCGGCGAGGTGCATTTTGTCGATGCGGGGTTCAACGTGGTGGGCATGCCGCCGACGGCGGATCTCAAGGGCTGGACGCCATCGGACGGCGACGCTTAAAACTGTCATTCCGGGCGAGCCACGCGACTTTGCGTGGCGAGGGAAGGGAACCCAGGTGGAAAGACCGGGTGTGATCCATCCACCTGGGTCCCCACCCGGCCGCTCGCTTAGGCTCGCGGCGTTCGCCCGCTTTCGCAGGTCCACCGGACCTGCTCACGCGCTTTGCGCGCCGCAGGCTCACCCGTCACAGCGGCTTCGCCGCTGTTCGCCGGGGATGACAGTTAGAGCTTTTAAACCCGCTTCTTCGCCGCTTCCGCAAAACGCTCGAACAGATAGTGGCTGTCCATTGGCCCCGGTGACGCTTCGGGGTGATATTGCACGCCGAACACGTCCTTGCCGTCCAGCGCGATGCCGCAATTGGTGCCGTCTAACAGGGAGACATGTGTCTCCTTGACACCTTCGGGCAGGGTGTCTCGATCCACCGTGAAACCATGGTTCATGGACACGATCTCCACCTTGCCCGTGGTCAGGTCCTTCACCGGATGATTGGCGCCGTGATGGCCTTGGGCCATCTTCCTGGTCTTGGCGCCCAAGGCCAGGCCCAGCATCTGATGTCCCAGGCAGATACCGAACACCGGAGTGCCGGTTTCGATCACGCCCTGGATGGTGGGAATGGCATATTCGCCCGTGGCGGCGGGATCGCCCGGCCCATTGGACAGCAAGACGCCATGCGGTTTGGAGCGCATCACCTCTTTGGTGGTGGCATTGGCCGGCACCACGGTGATGTCGGCACCCAGGCCCGCCAGCAGGCGCAAGATGTTGCGCTTCACGCCATAGTCGATGACGGTGACGCGGAAGCCCGGCTTTTCTTCTTTTCCGTAGCCCTGGTTCCACACCCAGGGCATCTCGTTCCATTTGCTGGTCTGGCGTGAACTGACCTCCTTCGCCAAGTCCAGGCCTTCGAGCCCCGGAAAGCCTTTGGCCTGCTTGATCAAAGCGTCGCGGTCCAATTCGGCGTCGCCCAGATTCACCACCACGCCATGCGGCATGCCTTTTTCGCGGATCAGGGCGGTCAGGGCGCGGGTATCAAGGCCCGCCACGGCCGGGATGTTGTGCTTTTTCAGCCAGCCATCCAGCGCCAGCAGGTTGCGATAGTTGGAGGGATGTTCGG
>DATBCP010000086.1:0-4045 GCA_036270435.1 Rhizomicrobium sp.
TCAGCAGGATCGTCAATCCGCGATGGCGCACCACCGCGCTGGCTCCCATATCGATGGTCTTTCCCAACACCACGATCTGGCTTTTGAGGTCTTCCAGTTCGAAGCGGCCGTCACTGCGGGATACCAATTCCACATCCAGCCTCACCGGTCCCAGATCCAGCCGGCTGCCTTTGCCGCCGATGGAAAGGCTGGCCTTGCCGCCGACCGGGATTTGCGCCAGCGCTTTCACCGCGTCCCTATCGGCGATGGCAACCGCCCCTCCTTGAATGTCGTGCCTCAGCAGGGCACGCAGGACATCGGTACAATCCCCTGGCCCGCCTCCGCCGATATTGTCGGCAGGCTCGACCAGCAACACGGGCCCTTCGCCGCTTGGCACAAAATCGCGCAGCACGTCATCCAAATCATGTTCTTTCGGAACGCCGCCTTGGCGCAGGCTCCAGGCCAGCGCGGCAAGTTCCTTCAGCGCGTCCTTCGCGGTCGCCTCGTCGCCTTCGGTCACCACGCCAAATGCGAGTCCGGCGTCGTGGACATCGGCAAAGGAATAGCCGCCCACGACATTCACGGCCAGGATGCCCGGCACCTCGCGCTCCAGCCGCCGCGCCATCTCTTCCAAAGCATGCATGGGGCCATCCCGTGTGCCCGTCCCCGTCGGTGGCCAGACAATCGGGGTCACCAGCACATATTGCCTTGGCCGGGTGCCCGTCTTCAGGCATCGCGCCAGCAGCTCGGTGGCGCGCGCCGCGCTTTCATAGGTGTCGTCGTGCGGGCATTCCCGGTAGCAAATCAGGCAATCGGCCAGGGCTCCCATCTTCTGTGTGAGCGTGGCGTGAAGATCATAGACACCGAAAATGGGGAGGCTCTCCGCTCCGGAAAGGGCGCGAATGCGCTCCAGCAGTTCGCCATCGGGATCTTCCAGTTCCGTCGTGACCATGGCGCCGTGCAAGGACAGGAAGATGGCGTCCAGACCATTGGCGATGGCCGCGACCAGGACCGGTTGGACCTCATCCCAAAAAGCCTCGAACACGGCGTGGTCAACGATGCCGGAAGCCCCGGCCAGATAGGTCGCGGACGGGATCACCTCCCATCCCTCGCGCTTGGCCGTGGTCAAAAAGCCGTCGACCTGCGAACCGTCACCCATGCGATCGAGCAATACCTGGCCGCGATGAATGATGAAATCGTCGATGCCGGTGCGGTCATCGGTAAAGCTGTGCGACTCATGAAAGATGCCGGCGAGAAAGACCTTCGTCATTATCCGTCTCAGGGCGGGTACCGGACCGCCTGTGGCGCGTCATCGTCCGGTGGTGAGACAGGCATCCTAATGACATTTTCGTCCCTTTGGGAATGCCATGGGCACTGAAAAGTCCCAGACGCCGAATGAAAATCCATTCAGACGGAATTATCCTTGATAAATGCGAGGACCGGCCGGTTTCTAACCGTGCTTTTCCTTATGCGCCTTGCGCAACGGGCGAAGCACCAGCACCGCCATCAACGCCGCCACCACATTGGCGGCGGCCCCGATCATCAGCACCATGTGCCAGTTTCCACCTTTGCTGACGACATTGGCCAACGGCACCAGCAGCGCCGCGGTGCCTTTGGCCGTGTAAAGCATGCCAGCGTTGGTGGCCGCATATTGTGCGCCATAGGAGTCGCCGCAAGTGGCCGGAAACAGGCTGTAGATTTCGCCCCAGGTGAAATAGATCAGGCCACCGCTGATCAGGAACCAGAGTGGGTCGTGGCCATACACGGCGAGCGACCCAATCGAGACGGCGCAAAGCATGAAAGCAATGAACATGGTCGGCTCGCGCCCGATCCGGTCGGATACCCAGCCAAAGAAGGGCCGCGCCAGGCCGTTCAACACATTGTCCACCACCAGCGCCAAGGTCAGGACCGTTCCGGTGATGCCCACAATCGTCAGGGGCGATTCCGCCACGCCGAAATCGGCTGCAATGGACGCCAGTTGGGCGGTGACGATCAATCCGCCCGCCGCCACCATCACGAACATGAGATAAAGCACCCAGAAGAGCGGCGTCCTGAGCGTTTCCAGGGGGCGGAAGCTGCGGGTCGTTTGGATGTTCGGACCGGCCACAATCGCGGCCGCGTGCACCTTGGGCGCCCGCAGAAATTGCGAGACCGTCAGGATGATCAGCCCCTGCCCCAGGCCGAACCAAAGAAAGGCGGATTGATAGCCGTGCGTCAGAATGACCTCGCGGATCGGCACCACGGTTGCGGCGGCGCCCGCGCCAAATCCCGCCGCCGTCAGGCCTGCCGCCAGGCCGCGCCGTCCCACAAACCATTTCAGGGCATTGCCGACGCAGGTGCCGTACACCGCCCCGGCGCCGATGCCCGAAAGGATGGCCGCGCCGTATAGCACCGGCAGCGAACTGGCGACGGAATCGACGGCCCAGCCCAAGGCCACAAATACCCCGCCCAGCATCACCACAATGCGCGGGCCGAAACGGTCCACGAACCAGCTTTCCACCGGCACCAGCCAGGTCTCGGCCAGCACGAACAGGCTGAAGGCCACCTGGATGGCGGCTCGGGTCCAATGATGCGCCTGGCTTATCGGGTTGACGAACAGGTTCCAGCCATATCGCAGGTTGGCGATCATCACCATGCAAACGATGCCCAGGACGAGCTGGGTCGTTGCGGCCTTCCCGTTTTCTGAATGGATTTTCATGCTTGATGTGCTCATGATCATTATTGCCACGCGCCAACCGGCTTGGCACCCTCCGCCCCGGCTTTATTTTCCGCTGCACCTGCGAAGGTTTTGGGAGTGAATTGGATGACTGATCTTTATCGCGCAAGCACCATAGCCGCGCTTCTCGAAGCGGGCCGCGAGCAAGCGCCCGCCATCGGCGCGCCGGACCGCGCGCCCCTGACCCACCGGGGGTTGCGGACCTTGGCGGCTCGCACGGTGCGCGATCTCAATGCCATGGGCATCGGCCGCAACGACCGTGTCGCCATCGTCCTGCCCAACGGGCCGGAGATGGCATCGGCCTTCATCGCCATTGCCGCCGGCGCCACCACCGCACCGCTCAATCCCGCCTATCGGGTGGAGGAATTCGACTTTTATCTCTCGGATCTCAACGCGAAGGCGCTGGTCATTCTGGAAGGCATGGACAGCCCGGCGACGGCGGTGGCGGCAAACCGGAATATTCCCATCGTCCGCCTGGTACCGGAAAGGCTTGCGGGCGATTTCCGGCTTGAGGCGGATCTATCGGGTTCGCCGGCGAAGGCAGGCATGGCCGGCGAGGACGACATCGCGCTGGTGCTGCACACATCGGGCACCACCTCGCGGCCCAAAATCGTGCCCTTGAGCCACCGCAACGTCACGGCTTCCGCCTATCACATCGGCAACACGCTGGCGCTGCGCGAAGATGATGTCTGCCTCAACATCATGCCGCTATTTCATATTCACGGGCTGATCGCCGCCACTCTCTCCAGCATCGCGGCTGGCGCGTCGGTGGCTTGCACGCCGGGCTTCAATGCGCTGAAATTCTTCCACTGGTTCCAGGAGGCAAAGCCCACCTGGTATACCGCGGTGCCGACCATGCATCAGGCGATCCTGTCGCGCGCCGACCGCAACAAGGACATCATCGCCAAGGGCCGGTTGCGGCTGATCCGGTCATCTTCGTCTTCCCTGCCGCCGCAAGTGATGGAGGCGCTGGAACAGACCTTCGGCGTGCCGGTGATCGAGGCCTATGGCATGACGGAAGCCTCCCATCAGATGGCGTCCAATCCCCTGCCGCCACTTGCCCGTTTCGCCGGCTGCGTCGGCCTGGCGGCGGGACCGGACGTCGCCATCATGGATGACGTCGGTACGCTGCTTCCCGCCGGCGCGCTGGGTGAAGTCGTCATCCGCGGCCGCAACGTCACCCAAGGTTACGAAGCCAATCCGGAAGCCAATGCCAAAGCCTTCACCCTTGGCTGGTTCCGTACCGGCGATCAAGGCATCATCGACGATAAAGGCTATCTGCGCCTGACGGGGCGGCTGAAAGAGTTGATCAATCGCGGCGGCGAAAAGATCAGCCCGCTTGAGGTCGAT
>DATBCP010000087.1:0-3110 GCA_036270435.1 Rhizomicrobium sp.
CCCCATCGGCTATTCGCGGTTGATGCATCCGCGCGGCGAGTTGGCGGCCTCGGCCGCTGCCGGACGGCATGGCACCGCCTATATTCTTTCGACCTTGTCCTGCCACAGGCTCGAAGACGTCAAGGCCCAGTCGCCGGGCCCCACTTTCTTCCAGCTTTACTTGGCAGGCGGCCGCGCCGCCGCCGAAGATGGCATCGCCCGCGCCAATGCTGCCGGCTACAAGGCGTTGTTTGTCACCATCGACACGCCGGTCGCCGGCAACCGCGAACGCGATGTGCGCAATGGCATGAAGGCGCTGATGGGCAAAAACCCCTTCGCCAAGCTTCCCTACCTGCCCAATATTCTGTCCCATCCGCGCTGGCTGGCGGCCTTCATCGCCGATGGCATGGTCGGGCCTTTTCCCAATGTGGTGATACCGGGATCGGGCCCGCTGGCGGCCATAGACGTGGCGGCGGCCCTGGAATCGGCACAGGTGTCCTGGACCGATCTCAAATGGATCCGCGAGTTGTGGAGTGGACCCATTGTGATGAAAGGTGTGATGACGGCGGATGACGCCAGGCGTTCGGTGGATGCGGGCGCGGCCGGCATTGTCGTGTCCACCCATGCCGGGCGGCAGTTGGATAGCGTGGCGGGGTCCCTGCGGGTTCTACCCAGTATTGTGGAGGCGGTGGGCAACCAGATCGAAGTGATCTTCGATGGCGGCATCCGGCGCGGCTCCGATGTGGTCAAGGCGATCGGGCTGGGCGCCAAGGCGGTGCTGTTGGGACGCGGCTATGCCTATGGCATGGCGGCGGCGGGCGATGCCGGAATCGAGCGCGCCATCGAGATTTTCCGCGCCGACATTATCCGCACCCTGAAGCTGCTGGGCTGTTCCAGCATTTCGCAGGTGGATTCGAGCTACGTGACGCTCCGGCCTGGATTCCGGGTAGATTGACTCGCAAAAGCGCGCGCATCTTCCACTCCCACAAGGGGAGAGGAAGACTGAGGTGTCATTCGTAATTCAATCCGATTGCAGGCAGGCCGGATGGGCGGGTTGCGCGAAAGCGGGCAGGGCCGCCGCCGGCGAAGTGGCCGCGGCGGAGAGAAAGTCTCTGCGTTTCATCACTGGGGCTCCTTCACGCCGGCTCGATCTTGAAGACCCAGCCCGCATGGGGACTGTCGCCATTTGGCCAGCCGGGATGGATGCCGGCATCGCAGCTGATCAGGGTGCCGTTGTGGAATTCCAAGCCATGCGGATCGGCGGAGCCGGGCAGGAAGTCGTAGGTGCCGATCACTTGTCCGGTTTTGCCGTCATATTTGACCAGGCCGGGCCGCCCTTCCTTGTAGTTGGTGCTGTCGTTGCCGTTCACCAGCCAGATATTTCCGTCACCGTCGAACGTCAGATCATGCGAGCGCGGCTTGTCCGGTGTGTTGTAAGTGGAAATCGCCACTTCCGGCGCCCAGGTCTTGGGATCGACGCGCAACAGCAGCTTGGGTCTGAGCGCCGCGATCCACAATTTGCCGTCGCGCCATTGCGCGCCATGGCTTCCGCCCCCGTCCTGTCCCGGCAAGCCCAAGGGAATCTGGCGATGGCTGATCTGCTTTCCGTTCATGTCGACCTGGAAACAGCCTTCCGGCTCCTGATTCGCCATCATCCACACGCAGCCATCGCCAAAAGCCATGCCGGAGCAGTTGCGGCAGTTGGTCATTACCGTCTTGAGCAGCTTGCCGTTCCAGTCCACCAGCCAGGCGGCTTCGCGGATGTCTTTGGGCTCGGGCAGGCCGTAACGCTTGGCCGAGTCGCCCGTCAGTTTCTGCTGCGCAATCCACAAGCCTTCCGGCGCAACCGCCAGGCCGTTGCCATAGCCCGGCGGGTATTTGAACATCCGGGTGGTTTTCATCATGCCGTGCGGGATCTTGCGTGGCGGATTGAGGCCATTGGCGGGTTTGGCCGGCTGCGCCTGAGCGGCGGCAGCGGACAGCGCGGCGCCCATGGTGCCGGTGACGAATTCGCGTTTGTTGAGCATGTCTTCCTCCCCAGGATTTGGGCGGATGCTGGTCCAAAAAGGAGGGGAAGCAAAGGGTCTAAACGTGCTGCAAAGCAGCGAGACTCTCAACAGCGGATGTTACCAGCCGTTATCGCCAAAATGGGCCTGGTAGAGCGGCCCCGCCTCGGCCTTGATCTCGGCACCCAGGCGCAAGCCCAAGGCACGCGCTGCCGCCATGGCGTCGCCATCCAGCATTGCGGTTCCGCTGCGCCGCCAGCAATGTTTGCCGTCGGGCGTCAACACCTCACCCAGAAAGGCAAGCTCGCCATTGGTGATTTTCGCCAAAGCGGCGATAGGGGTCCGGCAGGAGCCATCCAACGCTTCCAGGAAAGCGCGCTCGGCCGTGGTGGTGACGGCATGGTCCCGCATGTTCAGCGGCGCCAGCAGCGCCAGCGTCTTGTCGTCGCCGGCGCGAGCGGTGATGGCCAGCGCGCCTTGTCCCGGCGCGGGCGGCATGGCCTCGCCGTCCAGGATGGAGGCGGCATGATTTTCCAGCCCCAGCCGCTTCAGCCCGGCCAGCGCCAGATAGGTGGCGTCAAACAGGCCGCTTTCGATTTTGGCCAGCCGTGTTTCGACGCGGCCGCGCAGGATCTCCACCTTCAGGTCCGGACGCAGGTGCAGGGTTTGGGCCTGGCGCCGGAGACTGGCGGTCCCAACCGTCGCGCCCGCCGGCAATGCCATCAACGATTTGGCTTTGGCAGCGATGAAGGCATCGCGCTGGTCCTCGCGCGCGGGAACGCAGGCCAGCACGATGCCCGGCGGCATGCGGGTGGGCAGGTCTTTCATGGAATGAACGGCGGCGTCGATGCGCCCGTCCCGCAACGCCTCATCCAGTTCCTTGGTGAACAGACCTTTGCCGCCGGCCTCTTGCAAGCGGCCCTGAATGCGGTCGCCGCTGGTCATGAAACTTTCGATGGGGAAGGCGGCCGTGTCCATGCCCGTCTGTTTGGCCAGCATCCCCACCACCAGATGGGACTGGGCCAGCGCCAGAGGCGAGCCGCGCGAGCCCAGACGCAAAGTGGGCCGCAAGCTCATTTCCACTCCGCAACAGGCGGCATGGAGGAGAGAATGCTTTCGACATTG
>DATBCP010000088.1:0-8544 GCA_036270435.1 Rhizomicrobium sp.
TCAGCGTCCATTGCGTTTTCGGCATGGGTGGCGATAGCGGCGGTATAGATGGTGGCCATCTGGAGTTCGTCCGGCAGCGGCCAGACGGTGACCCCTTTGTTGGGCAGCATTTCGCTGATCAAAGTGACGCCATATTGCGCTTCGCCCATCGCCACCGCCTCGGCCACGCCGGTGCCATTGGGTTTCAACACCGCCTTGGCACGCACCTGTTGGCCAATACCCATTTTGTCGGCTTGCTGCAGGAAAAAGACTCCGGTGATGCCGCCGGAAGCCGGGTCCACATAGGCGATGGTCTTGGCCTGGATCAGCGTGGCTTTGACTTGGCTGCTGTCGGCGAGGGCAGGCGCAGCTGCACCCAGCTTGGCGGAAATGCCGGCCACCATCTGCGCCAGATCGGCATGCCGCGCCGAAACCTTGTTCTCCCGCGTCAGATTGTCCAACACCGCGGTGGTGCCGATCACCAGATCGAATGTCTCGCCCGCCTCCATGCGTTTCTGCACCCCGCCGGCGGTGTCGCTCACCACCGAGACGCTGGTGCCGGTCCGCCGGCCAAAATCGGCGGCCAAAGCCCGGACCGGCATGGACATGCCGGCCCCGGTCAGGATTTTCAGGTCCTTGGCATCGGCGGAAGAGGCGGCGGCCAGCAGAAACAGGAATGCCGGAACAGGAAAGCGATGCATGCTGATGCTGGCCCTTCGCGCCCCTGCGCTTTATGTCTTGTTGCGCGGGAGCTTGGTGCGTTTTATCAGGGAACGACAGGGTCGCAAAGCGAAGGGGATTGGGATGAAGACTGGCTTTCTCGCAAGCGCAGCAATTGTATTGGCGCTGTTTTCGGTTCCCGCACAGGCGGCGCCGGAATGGACCACCATCCTGATGGAGAAAGTGGTCGACCGCACCCCCGACCAGACCTGGTCCAAGATCGGGCCCTATTGCGCTATCGCCACTTGGCTGAAGGTGAGCTGTGTCGTCACCACTGGAAATCAGGTCAGTGTGGGGACCATCCGCCGGCTGAATGGCAGGACCGATGAAATCATCGTGGCGGCGACCCCCTATTCCTACAGTTATGCGCAGCCGCTCACCGACGTGCAGCCGGAATCGCCGATCTTCTATCACGGCACCCTGGCGGTGGAGCCGCTGGACCGCGGCCGCAAGACCAAGATCGTCTATACCCTGTTCTATGACCAGGGGCCGCTCAACACCAACGAAGCCAAGGCCGCCAATCGCGAGCAGCGCACCAAGCGCTTCATGGAAGCGCTGGACAATATGAAGGCGATGGCGGAAGCCCCGTAAGAGAGACGCGAATGATCGATATATTGCAACTCGTGCCCCTCAGGCCCGAAGTCCAGAAGGAATTGGCCGCGCGGTATCGCCTTCACGGCAAGGGCGATTTCGACAAAGTGGCCGGCATTGTGCGCGGCTGCGTCACCAACGGTCATTCCGGCCCGCTACCGGAGATGATCGACCGCATGCCCAAGCTCGAGATCATCGCTTCGGCCAGTGTGGGCTATGACGGCATTCCGGTGGAATATGCGCGCTCCAAGGGCATTCCCGTCACCAACACGCCGGAGGTGTTGAATGACGATGTCGCCGACCTGGCCATCGGGTTGATGATTATGACGGCGCGCCGGTTGGTGGCGTCCGACCGCTATGTGCGTTCGGGACGCTGGCCCAAGGAGGGGGAATATCCTTTGGCGCAACGTGCCAGCGGCAAGCGGGTCGGCATCCTGGGCATGGGGCGCATCGGCAAGGAGATCGGCAAGCGTGCCGAGGCGATGAACAACGCGATCGCCTATCACAGCCGCCGTCCGGTGGCAGATGTGGCGTATCGCCATTATCCCGACCTGGTGGCGCTGGCGAAGGACAGCGATTTCCTGGTGGTGATCATTCCATCCACGCCCGAGACTCAGAAGATTGTGAACAAGGCGGTGATCGAAGCGCTGGGTCCTGGCGGCATCCTGGTCAACGTGGCGCGCGGCGCGGTGGTGGATGAGGATGCGCTGGTGGAAGCGCTGATCTCCGGCAAGCTGGGCGGCGCGGGGCTCGACGTGTTTGCCAACGAACCGCAGGTGCCTGACGTTTTGTTCGGCATGGACAATGTGGTGCTGGAACCGCATGTCGGCAGCGCCACCAATGAAACACGCCGCGCCATGAGCCAGTTGGTCCTGGACAATCTGGATGCGAAGTTTGCGGGGAAGGCGCTGCTGACGGAGATCAAGTAACATTGTCATCCCGGGCGCAGCGCAGCAGGTAGTGATGCGTTGCTGACCCGGGACCCAACTTTGCAAGCGACAAGTTGGTTCCCGGATAGCCGCTTCGCGGCTTCCGGGATGACAATTTGAGATCGAAAGAGCTACCGCACCAGCGCAGTCACCCCATACAGAAATGCTGCCCCCAGCAAGGTCGCAAAGGTGGTCGCCGGCCGCGGATAGGCGCGGTGGCTTTCCGGCAAAAGCCCGCTGGCGCCGATATGCAGGAAGAAGCCGCAGAACAACGCCAGCAGCACCGCCAATACGCCCGCACTTGGCGTGACCAGCAAACTCAAACCGGCCCCCACCACGGGCGCCACAGCGTCCACCGCCAGCCAGCGCAGAGCGAAGCCGCGGTCGCCGCCATTCTTGGTCACCACATTCACGGTGTTGAGGCCGTCGGCAAAATCATGCGCCAGGACGGCGGTCGCCACGATCAGGCCAATCTCGCGGGACGCCTGGAAGGCGACCCCCATGGCAAAGCCGTCCAATATACTGTGGGCGGAAAAACTCGCCGCGCCCATCAACCCGCGGGTGGGATTGGGCTGGCCTTCACAGTCATGGCGCGCCACCAGCCGGTCTATCAGCGTGTAGAGAAAGAAGCCCAGCGCCGCGAGCGCCAACAGGGTGCGCGGTTCATAGATGTTGCGGCCCGCTTCGAAGGCCTCTGGCGCCAAGTCAAAAAAAGCCACACCGATGACAGCGCCGGCGGAAAAGCCCATCACCAGCGGCAGCTTGCCGGCCAGCCGCAGCGCCAACAGGCCTCCGGTCATGGTCGCCGTCATGGCGCCAAGCGCGATCAGCAGCACAAGCGGAGCTGTCATGGAAAACCTTGGAAAATGGCGCCCTGCTTATCCCGGCTTCCCCCGTTCGGCAATCGGGCCGGACGCAAGCTGGGGTTGCTCCAAATGATCCAGCGGGATCACATCCACGCCCACTTCCACGACATGGTCATGGCCGCCCAGAATGATCCCGGCTACCGGCGCCACATCGCTGTAATCGCGACCCCAGCAGGCGGTGACATGGCTTTCGCCCACCACCAGGTCATTGGTGGGGTCCAGGTCCACCCAGCCGAAAGGGGGGGCCCAGACCGAGAACCAGGCATGGCTGGCGTCGGCGCCCAACAGCCGCGTCCGGCCAGGCGGCGGCTGGGTCAGGAGATAGCCTGAGACATAGCGTGCCGGCAGGCCGATGGCGCGCATCGCCGCGATGCCGACATGGGCCAGGTCCTGGCAAACGCCGGCCCGGATCTCGAACACCTTGTCCAGCGGGGTGGAAACGTCGGTGACGCCGGTGTCGTAGCGGAAGTCCTTATGGATGCGGTTCATCAGCTCCATGGCGCCGGCCAGAACCGGGCGGCCGGGCGGAAAGCTCAAAGCGCCATAAGAGGCGATATCGCTTTGAAAGCGCGTCATGGGGGAATCAAACAGATACTGCACCGCATCGCGTTCTTCATCGCTTTGCGGATCTTCCAGCCGCTCCCGCACCTCTTCCCAGGTAATGCTGCCGCGCGAGGCGCGGTCGGCGTGGGCACGCACCCTGACGCGGCTTTCCGCCACGATTTCCAGATGGGCATGCGGCTGGTCGATGGAAATCCATTCGCACGGATTGTGGAAATAATCCTCGCGCAACACACGGCTGGCCGCTTCCAGGCTCAGGTGGACCTTGCTGTCCTCGACCGATTGGACCGGCGTGTCCCTGAGGCGCAAATGCGCCAGGTGCCAGGAATGGGAAACATCCTGCAGGTAGCGATAGGTGGTGCGATGGCGGACGAAATATTCCATCATGCCTCCATAAAGGCGCCGCTGCCGGTACGGCTGCGGCTGGCATGCTGGAAATAGGCATCGGCGATGGCATCCGACAATTCCGCGGCGCTGGAGGTGACGCTGTCGGTCAGCTCGATCAGGCCCGACCGCGCGCCATGCTCGCAAAAGGCCAGTCGCGCCGGATTGGCATTGGCGCAGGCGGCCCGCATCTCTTGCGCAATGGTGCGCGGCACGTCGCTGCGCTGGGCCAAGGTGATGCGGGGCAATTCCCGCAAATGGTTTTCGATGGCGGCCAGCTGAAAAGCACAGGAGCGGGGATTGTTTTCGTCCAGCAGCAACAGGTCCACGAACGGAATCAGCTGGAAGACATTCAGATAACGCGAGCGATAGGTCATGGCGCTGTCGGCGATCTCCAACAGGATGCGCATATGCTCGGTCTCCTGGGCGTCGGTATGGGCCACCGTCTGGCGCACCAGCCAGGCGAGATGCTGGGCCCGCTCCACCCGCCGGCCCAGATCCATGAACAGCCAATTGGGGCCGCGGGTCATGTTCTCCGCCGACAGTCCCGACAGGGCAGCGGCCCGCCGCACCAGGGAATCGAGATAAAAGCGCGCGCCGGCGGCTTCGAACGGCGCATCCAAGGACGCCAGGTCGTTGCCGGCGGTCAGCGCATGAATGGTGCGCCATGTGTCCAGCGACAGGCGGTCGCGAACCGACCAGGCGATTTGTTCCACCCGCGACAGCAACCGCTGAAGCCCTCGCGAATGGCGCGGGCTGTAGATCAAAAGCGCAAGTTCGTGCGCCAAACCCGCTTCGTCGGCGATCTCTTCGATGGGAGAATCGCTGGCATGGCTGTAGGGGATCAACAGCTTGCGCGCCACGTCCAGGGCCGCGGCAGGCTCATCGCTCACCCGCACTGTCACCGCACGCAGGATGCGCACAAAGCTTTCGGTGCGCTCGGCATAGCGGCCCAGCCAGAACAGATTGTCCATGGCGCGGCTGGGCGCAGATTCACCCGTGCGCTTGATATCCAGCATCCGCCCGCCGCCGACCAGCAGGCTGAAAGTGTCCACCGGGCTGGTGGAAAGCACCCAGGCATCCTTGCTCGAGGCGCCCGACTGCATGGACAAAGCGCGCATGCTGTCGTCGGCGGCGACGCGGGTCAACCCGCCCGGCATCACCATCCAGCCGTTGGGCGTCCAGGCCGCGAAGACCCGCAAGCTGATGGGGCGGGCGCCGAATTGTCCCTGCTCGAACACCGGCGCCACGCCCAAGGGCGAAATCTCCTGCAACACCATGGTTTCGCCCCGCTGCTTCAGGCGGGCGATCATCTGCTCGCGTTCTGCCTTGCCAAGGTCGGCGCCCAGCCTGGCGCTGGAGCGGCGCGAGAAAAGCGGGCGGGCATCGAAGGCATCGCGCAGGATGCAATGATCCATCCGCGCCAAAGCCGCCTTGCGGCCCCATTGGGTGCCGCACCAGATGGTGGCAATGTCGGGTATCTTGAGCTCTTCGTCCAACAGCGCACGGCAGACATTGGGCAAATAGGCATCCATGGCGGGGGATTCGATGACACCGCCGCCCAAGGCATTGGCAAGCACCACCCCGCCCCTTCGTACCGCCTCGGTCAGGCCCGGCACGCCAAGCGCGCTGTCGCCGCGAAACTCCAGCGGATCGCAGAAATCGGAATCCACCCGGCGGAAAATGGCGGCGACGCGTTCCAGCCCCGTCAACGTCTTGAGGAACACTTCGCCATCGCGCACCGCCAGGTCGTCGCCCTGCACCAAGGTGAGACCGAGATAGTGGGCGATATAGACATGCTCGAAATAGGCTTCGTTGTAGGGGCCCGGCGTCATCAGCACGGCGCGGTCGCGCCGCGAGGCGCCCAGGCTCAAGATGCTTTCCTTATACGCATTGAAGAACGCTGCCAGCCGCGCCACCCGCATGTCGCCGAAGCTTTCGGGAAAGGTCTGCGACACCACCAGCCGGTTTTCCAGCGCATAACCCAGCCCGCCCGGCGCGTCGGCGCGGCTGGCCATCACCTTCCAGACGCCGTCCGGTCCGCGCGCCAGGTCGGCGGAGTAGAGATGCACATGCACATCCCCCGCCGGCTTGCTGCCGCAAAGGGGGCGCAGGAATTGCGGATGGCCGGTGACCAGATGGGCCGGCAGCATGCCTTCACGGATCAGCGCCTGGGCACCGTAGATATCGCGCAGCAACAGGTCGGCCAGCATGGCGCGCTGGATCACCGCCGCTTCGATACTTTCCCAATCGGCGGACGACAGGATGAAAGGCACGATGTCCAGCTGCCAGGGCCGGGCATGGCCGCCGCGATCGTCATAGACGTTATAGGTGACGCCATTGTCCTGGACGGTGGCGCGCGCCGCGGTCTGGCGGCGCTCGAACTCTTCCGGCGGCAGTTGCGTCAGGCTGTCGGCAAAGGCGCGCCAATGCGGCCGGATGGTGCCATCGCTCTCGCGCAACTCATCAAAGCGGATGGGCCGTTCTGCGACTTCCGACACGGATACCCTTAGGCTCCCCTGCGCCCATCTTGTTTTCTTAAGTCCAGAGTATAGGGGAAATCGGGATGGGGGTCCTCCCTTGCGGCATCGAACGCCCCGCCGGTGAAGCCCATCGGTTCGAAACGCGCCAGTCGCCGGCCTTCCGCCTCATTGGCATTGACGGGGAAAATCTCGAAATGGCGCCCGCCGGGATGGGCGACATGATAGGTGCAACCGCCGATGGAACGCTTGCGCCAGCCATCCCACACTTCGATCACCAAGGGCCCGTGGGCGGGGATGGTGGGGTGCAGGCCGTGTGCCGGCTGCCAGGCCTTGAAACGCAATCCCGCCACGGCTTCGCCTTGGGCGGTGGCGCGCAGCGGCAAGGGGCGGCCGTTCACCAGGGCGCGATGCCGTCCCGGGGTCAGGCCGGTCACTTTGACTTCCAGCCGCTCCACCGAGGAATCGACAAAGCGCACCGCGCCGCCCGCCGCGCCTTCCTCGGCCATCACATTCCACGGTTCGAGCGCGCTGCGCAATTCCAGGCCGACATCGCCATATTGCACGGCGCCGATCTTGGGGAAGCGGAATTCCCAATGGGGCCTGAACCAATCCAGCGCGAAGCCAAAACCATGGGTGTTCATGTCGGCGATGACATCGGCGAAATCGCTCCAGGCGAAATGCGGCAGCAGGAAGCGGTCATGCAGTCCCGTGCCCCAGCGCACCAGGTTGGATTGATAGGGTTCGCGCCAGAAACGCGCGATCAGGGCGCGCAGCAGAAGCGATTGCGCCAGGCTCATCTCGGCATGGGGCGGCATCTCGAAGTTGCGGAATTCCACCAGGCCCAGCCGGCCGGTGGGACCGTCCGGCGAATAGAGCTTGTCGATGCAGATTTCGGTGCGATGGGTGTTGCCGGTGGAGTCGGCCAGGAGATTGCGGAAGATGCGGTCCACCAGCCAGGGCGGGATATTGGCGGCGGCCCGGGTCGGTATCTCGTCAAAGGCGATTTCCAGTTCGTACAGCGAGTCGTGGCGCGCTTCGTCCAGGCGCGGCGCCTGGCTGGTCGGTCCGATGAACAGGCCGGAAAAGAGATAGGACAGGCTGGGATGATTCTGCCAATAAGCGAGGATGCTTTTCAGCATGTCGGGACGGCGCAGGAAGGGGCTGTCCGGCGGATTGGCCGCGCCCACCACAATGTGATTGCCGCCGCCGGTGCCGGTATGGCGTCCGTCCAGCATGAATTTTTCCGTCGAAAGACGGCAGGCATGGGCCTCTTCATACAGCGTGCGCGTGATCTCGACCTGCTCGCGCCAGGTCCTGGCGGGATGGATATTGACCTCGATCACGCCGGGATCAGGCGTCACCTTGATGACGTTGATGCGAGAATCGAAAGGCGGCGGATAGCCCTCGATATGCACGGCCAGGTTCAACTGGTCGGCGGAGTCTTCCACCACCGACAGCATGGCGAAATAATCGCCCACGCTGGGCAGGGGCGGCATGAACACGCACAGTCGTCCGCCACGCGGCTCCACGGTCAGCGCCGTGCGCACCGGTTCGCCGGTCAGCTGCGTGATCGCCCGGTTGATGGGCCGGTAGGGGCCTTCCGCCCCCGCCGTCCGGCCGTCTGCATCGGCGTGGCCATTGCCGCTCCGATAGTCCCGGCCGCTCTTGTCGGGCGTCTCCAGCGGCAGCAAAGGCGCGAAAGGATCGGGCGGGGGTACGAAGCCGCGCGCCTCAGGCGGCACATAGGGCAGCGAATGGAGCGGCAGGCGGAAGCCGATGGCCGAATCGCCGGGGATCAGAAACAGATGGCCGCTGCGCGTGGTCCAATGCTCGCTCAGCCAGCGTTGATGGTTTTTTTCCAAAGGCAGCACATAGCCCACTTCACGGCTTAAACCCCGTTCGAACACCCGTGCCAGACGGGCGCGCAGTTCGGGATCTTCCAGCTTGGAATCGCGGGGATCGACATTGCCGGCGAGCTGGCGCTCCTGGCCCAGATGGTGCCAAAAATCCTCGAAAGCGGGAACGATATAG
>DATBCP010000089.1:0-5905 GCA_036270435.1 Rhizomicrobium sp.
TGCTGGAGGCGCGCAAGGACGAGCTTGCCCGCGCCATCAGCGCCGAGCACGGCAAAACCCATGTCGACGCCTTGGGCGAAGTGGCGCGCGGCCAAGAGGTGGTGGAGTTCGCCTGCGGCATCCCCCACCTGTTGAAGGGCAGCTTCAGCAAAAATGTCTCCAGCGGCGTGGATTGTTATGATGAGCGCCAGCCGCTAGGCGTGGTGGCGGGCATATCGCCGTTCAACTTCCCCGCCATGGTGCCGTTATGGATGATGCCCATGGCGCTCGCCTGCGGCAATGCCTTCATCCTGAAGCCGTCCGAGCGCGATCCGTCCGCGCCCAACCTGCTGCATGATCTGTGGCGCGAAGCCGGACTGCCCGAGGGCGTGTTGCAAGTCGTGCATGGCGGCAAGGACGCGGTGGACGCCATTCTGGATCATCACGGCATCGCCGCTGTGAGCTTTGTCGGTTCAAGCCCCATCGCGGAATATGTCTATGCGCGCGGCGCGGCCCACGGAAAGCGCGTGCAGGCGCTGGGCGGCGCCAAGAACCATCTGGTTGTGATGCCGGATGCGGATCTCGACCAAGCCGCCGATGCCTTGATGGGGGCGGGATATGGTTCGGCCGGCGAGCGCTGCATGGCGATATCGGTGGCGGTGCCGGTGGGCGATCGGACCGCGGATGCGCTGGTCGCCAGACTGAGGCCCCGCGTGCAAGCCTTGAAGATCGGGCCATCGACGGACGCGAGCGCCGAGATGGGTCCTTTGGTGACACGCGCCCATCGCGACAAGGTGTCTTCTTATATCGACTCCGGCGTCGCCGAGGGAGCCGAGTTGGTGGTGGACGGACGCGGACTGAAACTCCAGGGCTATGAGAATGGTTTTTGGCTGGGCGGGACTTTGCTGGACCGTGTGCGGCCTTCGATGCGCGTTTATCGGGACGAGATATTCGGGCCGGTCTTGTCGGTGGTCCGCGCGGGAACCTACGAAGCCGCGGTCGAATTGATCAACGCCAATCCCTTTGCCAACGGTACCGCGCTTTTCACCCGCGACGGCGACGCCGCGCGCGACTTCGCCGACCGCATCCAGGTCGGCATGGTGGGGATCAATGTGCCGATCCCGGTTCCGGTCGGTTATCACAGCTTCGGCGGCTGGAAATCCTCTATTTTCGGCTCACATGGTGTTTACGGGCCCGAGGCGCTACACTTCCATACGCGGCTGAAGACGGTGACGACACGCTGGCCGGCCGGCATCCGTTCGGGCGCGCAGTTCCACTTCACGGAACGTTGAGCAACAATTTGGCGGATACGGGCGTTTTAATCTTGTGAAACCGGTATTGGTCTTGGGCCTCTTGCTGACCGCCACGGCTTCCGCCGTGACGCCAGTCTCGGCGCAGCCGACCGCCTTCTGTCCCTATGGCCAGACTTGCCAGAAGAATGTGCCACCGGTGCCCTTTCCAGTGATCAATCCGGTCCAGGGCTTGAGCAATGTCCTGACCTTGCCGCAGCGAAATACGACGCCACCGCCTCCACCCGCTGTGGGTTATGCCCCCATCGCCACCCCACCCCCGGTGTTGCCTTCGGGTGTGAATCGCTAGGGCGATCTCTTTGGCTAGTTCGCAGGCACCAGTTTGAGCAACTGTCCCGTGGCCGGCGTAGTTTCTGTAATCGCTGTGCCGCCGCTGTCGGTCAACACATAGACCGCGCCGTCACTGCCCATGCGCACATCGCGGAAGCGCTGCTTCATGTCGGTCAGCATGGCTTCCTCTTCCACCACCTTGCCGTTCACCAGCTTGATGCGGTCCAGCAGCCGTCCGTTCAGCATGCCGACAAAGACACTGCCGGCCCAGGCCTTGGAATTGCCCTTGTAGAAGGCCAATCCACTGGGCGCGGTGGACGGCGACCAGAAATAGACCGGCTGTTCCATGCCGGGCCTGGCGACAATGTCGTCGCCGATGGGCTTGCCGGGATAATCGATGCCATGGGAGATGATCGGCCAGCCGTAATTGGCACCTTTTTTGATCAGGTTGAATTCATCGCCGCCGCGCGGGCCGTGCTCGACCTCATACAATTGTCCATCCGGCGCGAAAGCCAAGCCTTCGGGGCTGCGCAAACCGATGGCCCAGATCTCCGGCAGCGCGCCTTTCTGATCGGCGAAAGGATTGCCCGGCGCGGGCGCCCCATCCTTGGTGATGCGGATGACTTTGCCCAGATGGGTATCGAGAAACTGCGCCACCGGCCAGGGACGCGTCCCCGCATTGTCGCGATCGCCGATGGTGACATAGAGAGTGCCATCAGCGCCGATGGCGATGCGTCCGCCGGTCTTGGTGCCGGCCGCCAGGGTCTGGTCGTTGGGGGCGAAAGGCAGCGTCTTGAGCA
The DNA here is from genome assembly GCA_036270435.1 of Rhizomicrobium sp. GTDB lineage: Bacteria > Pseudomonadota > Alphaproteobacteria > Micropepsales > Micropepsaceae > Rhizomicrobium. Next base: position 2,360 of record DATBCP010000089.1, read on the forward strand.
GCACTTTCACGTCACGGATCGCACCCGCACTCTCATCCAGCACCGCGCGCGCAATGGCGGTGTTGAACACGATCTTGTCCAGATATTCGAAGTAGGTGAAGTAGATGGTGTGGTTGCTGGCGAAGCCGGGATCCAGCACCACGTCCAGCAAGCCCGTCATCGGGGTTGAGACATGCAGACCCTCCAGCCCCTTGAGAGGCTCGGACGGCCCATTCTTGCCGATGATGCGAAACGCGCCCGGCAGCCGTTCCGTCACCAACACATTGCCACTGGGCAAAAGTGCGCTGGCCCAGCTGGCATGCAGCTTGTCGGTCAGGACCGTGACGCTGAAATCGGTGGCGTGATGGTAGGGCGCGCGGGTCTGTTGCGGAAATTGCCGCGTGTCGACTTTCTTTTCCGGAATGCGCGCGTCGATCGGCTGGCCTTCCACCGTGTTGTAGGTGGGCGTGCGCGGCAGCCCGCCTGCGTTATAGGCCGGCGGCGGCGGAACTTGGGTCGATGCCAGCGTGGGTGCTTGGGCCTGGGCCATTGCGGGCAGCGCTGTCCCAATCAGCGGGACAAAGATCAGTGCGAGAACAAGGCGTTTCATCATTCCCCCAGATTTTGACGTCTTTTGCCCGCATTAAAGCGCTGCCATCCGGGCACGGCAAGGGTAGCCGGAACCCGGATTTCCATGCGATATTTCGCGTCCGGAGATATTTGGACGGAATCGGACAATGAAATTTGCAGTCGGCGCTGCCCTCCTGGCAGCTGTGGCCCTGGCGGGTTGCGCGGAATCTCAAGGCAATCCCAACCGCCAGCCCTATGCCAATGACCCGGGTGGCGCCGCGATGGCAAAGCCCCAAACCCTTGGCACAGTCGCCTACGACCCCTATGGCGCGCACGCGCCGTTTGCCGACATGCAGGCGGGCCAGGCGGCGATCAACCCTCCACCGCCGATGCCGCTGCCGGCACCCTCTGCGAATCCGCCGCTAGGCCGGCCGCCTCGCTGAGTATTTCGAGTGACCTTCTGTGCGCGGCCTGGTCAAATATCTGCGCCGTTGCGATGAGTTCGTCCGGCCGGTAGCGCGCAACAAATTCGGCAAGCCCCTTGGCCAACGTCTCGGGAGATCCCACCAAGGCATGGCGCAGCGAGTTCTTGACCAGGGCCAGGCGCTGCGGATCCGCCTTGCTTTCGTAATCCGGAATCGGCGGCGGCAGCGGCGCCGTGGTGGCCTGCAAGGCGCTGGAGAAATGCAGCCGCGCTTCCGCATCACTGTCGGCGGCCACAATCGAGAGCGACAGCATCACATGGGGTTTTTGCAAAGTGGGTGAAGGCACAAAGCGGCCGCGATAGGCGGCCAGCGCCACGTCCAGCTGGTCCGGCGCGAAATGCGAGGCAAAGGCGAAAGGCAATCCCAGGCTGGCGGCGAGCTGCGCTCCGCCCAGGCTGGAGCCCAGAATCCAGACCGGCACGCTTGAACCCTCTCCCGGAATGGCGCGCACCGTCTGCCCAGGCGCGGCGGGCCGCAGGAAGAACAGCAATTCCTGCACATCGCGGGGGAATTCCGCCATGTCGTTGGGCATACGCCGCAGGGCTTGCAGGGTGGCGGCATCACAGGGGATGCCGCGGCCAAGCCCCAGATCGATACGGCCGGGATAAAGCGCGGCAAGCGTACCGAACTGCTCGGCCACCATCAGCGGCGCATGGTTGGGCAGCATGATTCCGCCCGCCCCAACCCGGATCGTGCGGGTGCCCGCCGCGACATGGGCCATCACCACTGCCGTCGCGGCGCCTCCCACGCTGGGCGTGTTGTGATGTTCGACCAGCCAATAGCGATAGAATCCCAGCCGCTCGGCATGCCGCGCCAACTCCAGCGTTTCGGCCAAGGTCTGGGCGATGCTGCCGCCCTGTTTGATGGGGGTGAGATCAAGAATGGAAAGCGGGATCATGACCCACCCTAGCGGAACTTTTTACGGGCAGACAAAACCTATTTCCGCTTACAGGGATAGGCCTCGTGCAAGGCGTCGCCGGCGAATTGGGCGGCATTGATGCCAAGGCCTTCGGGATTGGCCCGTGCGTAGTTCTGAAAAGCGACAATCGCCTGTTTCACCGTCATCTGTCCGGGACAGAAACTGGCCAACGAGCCTGGCGGCAAGGGCCCGCCCGGTTCGGACAGCGGCGCCAGCGTGTCGGCGACGCCGGCGACATATCCGGTGCAATAGGGATTTTCGGTCCGGCATAATTGCACAAGCCGCGCCCCCGTCATGAAGGTGCGGCTGCCGGTGGGCGCCGGTTGGGACGGAACGGCGGCCTGTCCCAGCAGCAAGGGCGCGAACAGCAGAGCGATCAGCGGATGAGCGGTCTTGCGCATGGGGGCCTCTCCTTTGCGCGCCAGTCCGTCCCAGTATCGGTCATGGCGGGAACTTTAACCAGCCAAGTGCGCGTGATCGTGCCAAAACCGGACAGGCCGGGCTGGCACGGCTGATGCAGGATAACTCCCAAGTGAGGTGATATGCCCATGCTTGAGACAGAAGAAATGATCGAACGCGGCCTGCCCGCCGAGATCGTCCGCCGCCTCCAGGTGGAAGAACTCTGGGCCCGCCGCAACGTGCTTGCCGAATGGATGAATGCGGAGCGGCTCAAAGCCTACTACCAGCACCGCCCCGAGATGCGCCCCGCAAGCTTTCCATCCGTGGACGTGACATGGAAAGAGCCGCTGGCCAGGCCCGCGGCCAGCATTGTGCCGCTCAAGGCGATGAAAACCGCAGGTTGACGCAAACGGATCGAGACCGAAAGCAAAACGCCGGCAGCGAAAGCTGCCGGCGTTTTACGGTTGCAGTCAGTGATTCCTAGACGGTGTGAACTGATTTGCGGCGGCGTTGCAGCAGGAACAGCGCACCCATACCCGCGATGATCATCATCCATGTACCGGGTTCGGGAAGCTTCCTGTTCGAGGCGACAACGCAGGTTGGGTTGCACGGCCCGCCAAAGATGTCGACCGCAAAAAAGAATCCATCGGTGGTCGCAATGAAATCATTGATCACAACACCCGTGGCCTTGGTAACGTCAAAGATCAAATAGTTGTCATTGGTGCTATTGCCGCCATTTTGATTGTAGTCGATCGCATACATCCAGCTGGAGCCGAAGGGCGACGCCTTATAAGTGTGGCCGGACGTGGTGTTGTCCTGAATGGTAAAATTCGAGGTATTGTATATTGCGCCGGACGGCAGCGGGTCGCCTTTGTAATCGGCAGCTTGCAGCGTGGTCGACAGATTGGGATTGCCGGTAATGTTCCAGTTGATGGCGAAGCCGGCACCCGTTCCTGCAAAATTCTCCATGACCGGGATCAGGTTCACGGTCAGTTCGACCTTGTAGGGATCTGCCACGGTGCCGGTGCCAAGCTGATGCAGCGTGACCGACCCGTAGTTGTTGGTGTTCGTGGGACAAGGGGTGCCACTGCAGTTCAGGATGTAGGTCACGTCGGCAGAGGCTGGCAGGGCGGTCGCGCCCAGCCCCAGGCAAACCGTCAGCATGGGCCAAAAACGCCGCATATCGCGCCACCT
>DATBCP010000090.1:0-12491 GCA_036270435.1 Rhizomicrobium sp.
GACCCATGACCGGCTTTGCCGGCGCCTCTGCAATGAAACCGGTTGCCGGCTGGTCGCGGTGGATTACCGGCTGGCGCCCGAACATCCTTTTCCCTTTGGCCTGTCCGATGCCATCGCCGCGCTCAACCATGTCACCCGCAACGCGGTCCAGTTCGGCGTGGATGTGAAGCGGCTGGGGGTTGCCGGCGACGGCGCGGGCGCCACGCTGGCCGCCGTGCTTTGCCGTATCGCCCGCGACGCCGGCTGCGATGCCATCGCCTTTCAACTGCTCTTATGTCCCATCCTGGACGTACAGGCGAAAGGTGCGGTGCCGGCGGAATTGGGCCGGGGATATTGCGAAGAGCTGGAAACCTTCCGGCGCGATGTGGAACTCTATGTGCCGCCGGGATGCGACCCGGCGGATCAGCGCCTGTCGCCCCTGCGCGCGGAGGAATTTGCCGGCCTTCCCCCGGCCTTCATTCATACCGCCCAGTTCGATCCCTTCAGCGAGGAAGGCGAAGCCTATGCCCAGCGGCTGGGCGGTTTTGGCGTGCCGGTGCATGGCCGCTGCCATTCCGGCATGATCCATGGCTTTTATGGTCTGCCGCGCGAGATTCCCTACGCCCTGGAAGCGGTCCGCATCATCGGAACTGAAATCCGTTATGCGGTGCGGTTGCCCCCGCTGCCCGAACGCCGGATTGCGCGCCGCATCAGGCCGCAACTGGTTCGGACTTAGCTTTAGGGAGGTCCTTTTGCGTCCTGGGTTCGTCGCTCGTCGCTCATGGGCTTCTCGCCCACATCGCTCCTTACTCCTGCCCAGGCCGCAAAAATCCTCGCCCTAAAACGCTGAACAGATCTTGCGTCAGATTGAAACGGCCTTCCACCGGCATGAAGGCGAGGGGGGCCATCGCTCCGGTATTGCGCCGATATTTTGTTAATCCACCCAGCCGTAAAATGGGCGCCTTGTTGTCTTTCCAGCGGGCTTCACGCGAGGGGACATTGGCACGGTATCTGGAATTCGGCGTTCTGGCCGGCGAAGTGGTGACACGATGAGCCGGATCGAACAATTTCTGCTGGGCAGCGGCTACGCGCCTGCCGCGGTCCATGTCGGCCTGGTCAACAACATGCCCGATGCCGGCTTGCGCGCGACCGAACTGCAATTCGCCCGGCTGCTGAAAGAGGCAGGCGGCAATCTGGATGTGCGCTTGCGGCTTTTTTCGCTGGGCTCGATAGCGCGCAGCGAAGAGACGAAGGTGCGCATGGCGGGCTTCTATGACGATGCCGCTTTCCTGGAGGCCGCCAATCTCGACGCGCTGATTGTCACCGGCGGCGCGCCAGACGAGGATGATTGGCATGCCTGCCGGCCTGAGCTGGCGCAAGCGATCGATTGGGCTGAGAACGGCACCATCTCCACCCTGTTCTCCGGCACGGCGGCGGCGGCCGCGGTCCTGCACCAGGATGGCCTGGCGCACCGGCCTTTGCCCAGGCGGCTGCTAGGCGTCTATGACAGCACCCGCGCCGAGGACGATCCCTTATTCTTCAACAGCGCACGCTCGGTGCCGGTGCCGCATCTGCGCCGTCACGGCCTGGCGGCAGGCGATCTCAAGGCCGCGGGCTATCGCGTGCTGGCGCATCTGGAAAGCGGGGAGGTGGATATCTTCGCCCGGGAAACGCCGGGTCAAAGCCGCTTTGTCTTTCTTGAGGGTCATCCGGAATATGATCCGGGCACGCTGGCGCGGTTTCATCTCCAGGAGATGGAACGCTTCCTGGCAGGGAAGGCCAAACATCGGCCCATCGTCCCGGAATTTTATTTCGATCGCGCCACCGAGGACCGCCTGGCGCAACTGGCCGACGATTTGCCGGCCTATCGAACGGTGCTGCTGAATGCCCTGCCACGCCAGGTCTGGCGCCCCCATGCCGTACGGCTATTCGGCAACTGGTTGATGCTGGTGGCGGCCGCCAAGGCGCGGCGGGTGGCGGTCAAAACCGTGTCCACCCGCCGGCGGGCGTCGTAACGCCGCTCAAAGCCCTGTCGATGATTTAAGGAAAATCAAGCTCGCGATGCGACCGGTGATAGGCGCCGGCATCGAAGCCATTGTCGAAAGCCCGGTCCGCCATGCGCTGGTCCTGTTGGCCGCGAGTCTCATAGCCTTCGTTATAGGCCTGCCGCTGATCGTTGTTGGCCTGGGCGGCACCTGCCGCCACGCCTGCTTGGTAGCCATTGTCATAGGCCAGCGCGCTGTTGGTCGCGCTCTGCATGTTGTTCTGCGTTTGGGCGGCGCGATAGCCATTGTCAAACGCCTCAAAGCTGTTGCGTTCCTTTGCGGTGGCACCGGCGGCATAGCCCTGCACATAGGGATCGGCACCGGTAACATTCTGCGCCAGGGCGGGGCCGGTCAGGCCGATGAACGCAGCGCTCGCCGCAGTCAACGCGATCGCGTGAATCCGTTTCATGATGGACTCCTGTGAATTCGCTCCAGTGAAAAAACGCCACCCCCGGCCGCAGCGTTCCGAACGGAACTGCGCCCACCTTGCAACCGCCTGATATGCAAGGCCCATCGGGCCAGGGGGTTATTGTGCCTTCAAGGGTTCCATGCCGCTGTCGCGGATTGCGTCTTTCGCATTTGCGGACGCCAGAAAGACCAGAAGCCGTCTTGCCTGGTCTTCGTTATTGGCGCCCTTAACCAGGGCCGCCGAAAAAACCGAGATATATTGGATCTGTTGGGGAAGGGTGCCGACGAAATCGGTGCCGGGCACATGGAGAAGTTCGCTGACCGGTTGAATGGCGATTTCCGCCTCGCCCCTTGCCACCGCGGCGATGCCGGCATTTGTGCTTTTGCCGGCCATGTCCTTGGCAATCCCGAGTTGCGGGAAAAGCTTGGTGACCATGTAGATGCCGGTGGTGCTGCTGGGATAGGTGATCGATTTCGCGCGCAGCAGCGTATCCTTGAAGGCCGCCACGGTGCTGATGTCGGGCTTTGGCGCCCCGGCCTTGACCGCCATGCCGATGGGCGTTTTCGCGAGATCGACATCGGATTTGGCGATGATCTTGTTGTCGGAGACAAGGTCGTTGAGACCTTCCCGGGACATGATGACGATATCGGCCGCAACGCCGCGGTCAAGCTGCGCGCGAATGGTATCGGGTCCGCCGCCTTGCGATTTTCCCAACGTCACCGTGACCGAGATGCCGGTGGCTTTTTCGAAATCCGGAATCGCCGCCTTGAGGGGGGAAGCAAAGCCGCCCGAGGTCACGACTTTCACCTGGGAAAATGCCCCGGTGGGGAGGAACGCCACAAGGGCGGCGAGAATTGCGGCACGCTTTCGCCAGGCGGTTGTCATCGTCCTCAACCTTTGGGCACCACATCAAACGCGATCGTCGTTCTCGGCTCTTTGTCGCGGAACGGAATGGTGCCGTGCCACATATAGGAGGGAAACAAGACCAGCCGGCCGGGTTCGGGCTGGATCACGCGGCGGATGGGATCGTCGAGCGCGACAGTCAAACCGGGTTCGCCGAACTTGATCCAGCCTTGGCGATTTTGCGCATCTTCCACCGCCTGCGGCAAGGCCACGTAATAGCAGGAACTGATCCATCCTTCCGGGTGGACATGGTTGGTGTGAAAACCGCAGTCGCGCAAGCGCGACGACCATGAGCCGGTATAGTCGAAATTGCGCGTCCGCCGCGACAGGAAGGGATGCTGGCCGTCTTCCCGCATCTCGGCAATGTAACGGGTGATGGCCTCGCGGATACGCAACTGAAGCCGTTCCACCAATTCATGGCCGGCGCCGAACAGCTTGTCGGCTGTCTGGGTACCATTGCGCAAGGACTGGTCGAGATACTCCCGTGTGGGGGGATGGATGCGGTCCAGATAGGCATTGAGCTCCCGGTTGAAGCTTTCCATGTCGCAAAAGCCTTCCGGCGGCTCGAGATCGTACATCCGGATCAGCGTGTCGTAACCGTTGAGCGTCTCGTCGCGCGCATCGCCCAGCATGCGCCAGGCCGTGCCCAGGATCGCCAGCGCCACCTGGTCATGGGGCGCCATCGCCACGCTTTTTTGGCAGAAGGCGGCGGCTTTTTCCGGATCGCCGCCTTCGATCGCGGCTTCGGCCACGCAGGTCATCAAATCCGCATTGTCGCCCCGCTTGGCCAGCAAGGCCTCCAGGACCTGCTGCGCCTCCGCATGCCGCTTCATCGTGTTCAACGTGTTGCCCATGCCGGCGGCGGCTTGCGGGTTTTCGGGATCCAAGGCAGCGACTTCGCGATAGACCGCATGGGCTTCTTCGGCGCGCTTCTCATGGGTGAGGAAGAAGGCCTTGGAAAGCAGCAACTCCACCGTCTTGGGCGCCCGGTCATAGGATTTGAGATAGTCGTCATGGCCCAGGCGGTACATCAGGTCGTTGTGGAATTTATGCCATTGGGAATTGCCGGGATCGCGGGCGATCAGGCCGCGGCTCAAGGCCACCGCTTCGTCATAGCGCTTGAGCCTTTGCAGAATGTCGGCCTGGGCGGCGTCGGCGGCGATGTCGGGATTGAGGCTCGCGGAGACCTGGTACTGCTCCAGCGCCTCTTCATTCCTGTTTTGCCGATACAAGGCCTGGCCCAGATTTTCGTGCAGGGCGGCGCGCATCTGTTGCGGCACCGGCTGCAATAGCGTCGAACGCAACAGCGCTTCGGCTTCCTGATGTCGCTGTGCGGCAATGAGCAACCCGGCGAGCGCGAGCTGGCCTCGGGCATGGCCGGGAAGGGCGGCAAGCCAACGCCGGAAGATGGCCTCGGCCTTCTCCAACTCCCCCAGCTGCTGCAAGGTCGTGCCGGCCTCGTAATAGGCTTCGCTATAGTCCGGCTTGAGGCCAAAGGCTTGTTCGAAGGCGTCCACCGCCTCCCGGTGGCGCTCCAGCCAGCGCAGGGCGGTGCCATGGCTGAAGGCTAGGACCGCCTCGCGGGGATTGGCGGCACGGGCCTTTTGGAACAGCTCGGCGGCGTCGGGATAGCGCTGCTGGTGCATCCGGACCAGCCCGGCCATATGGAGCAGGCGGGGGTCGCCGGAAAACCGCTCGAGCAGGGGGGCCAGGGTCCGGTCGGCCGCCTCGGTGTCCCCGGCCTGGAGCAGCTGATTTGCCCGGGCGAGGGCGGGATTAACGGCGGAATTGGCTGTCAGGACGACCATCCCGGGCACCCTATAGGAGAGAAGGGACCGGTGTCAGGCCCCTATGACCGGCCAAGACGTAAAGTTTTCCCCATGGTTTCAGCATCTTACGGACAATGGCGCCAAATTTTCCAGTTGTCGCAAAATGTCACCACATGGGGCTTCCCCCCTCGAACTACGATGATTTAATAAGTATCTGAGTGGGGGGCTTAAGACCTTTGAGCATGCATTTGCTTTTGTTGAATATCGGCTGGTGCCTGGCGGCCATCGCAACGGTGGGCGCGGTCTATACCTTCTTCGCCGCGGTCCTGGCCGGCCGTTTCATGCGGAGCGCCGACGGCGCCACTGTGCCGAGTCCCGCCGTCACCATCCTCAAGCCGCTTCACCAGGGCGAGCCGGATCTGTCGCGCAACCTTGAGACATTCTTTGCGCAAGATTAAAGCGGTCCGGTGCAGATCGTTTTCGGCGTGCATGACCAGGAAGATCCTGCAGTCGAAGTGGTGCGGGCGCTGCAGGCCAAATATCCGCATTGCGACACCATGATCGTGGCTGATGCGGCGCGCTATGGCGCCAATGCCAAGGTTTCCAACCTGATCAACATGCTGCCCGCAGCGCGCCACGATACGCTGGTGTTATCGGACAGCGATATCGCGGTGGGAACCCGTTGGCTGTCGCAAGTGACACAGGCTCTTGGCCGCCCGGGCGTGGGCATCGTTACCTGTCTTTATACCGGCGAGCCGGCGGCGGATGGCCATAGGCTTTGGTCTTCGCTGGCGGCGATGGGCACCTCCTACACCTTCCTGCCCAATGCCGTGCTCGGAACGTCGCTGGGCCTGGCGGCGCCATGTTTCGGTTCTACCATCGCGCTCAAGCGTGAGACCTTGGAAGAGGTTGGCGGCTTCACGGCTTTCGCCGACCAGCTGGCCGATGATTATGAAATGGGTCGCGCGGTGCGCAGCAAAGGCTACACCCTGGCGATACCGGCGATGGGCGTGGGCCATACCGCCGCCGAAGACAGTTTCCGTGATCTGTTCCGCCATGAGCTCCGCTGGACCCGCACCATCCGGCTGGTCAATCCGGCCGGCCATCTCGGAAGTTTCGTCACCCATGGTTTCATTTTTGCCTTGCTGGCCGCGATCTTGCTGAATTTTAACCCCGTCAGCCTGGCTGTCTTGGGTGGCGCTTTGGCCGCCCGGCTGTTCCTCAAATCCCGGATTGACGGGCTTTTCGGCACCTATGCCGGGCCCATCTGGCTCTTGCCGCTGCGCGACCTGTTAAGCTTTGCGGTGTTCCTGGCCTCGCTGTCCGGCGAGACCGTGCATTGGCGCGGGACGCACTTTGCGGTAGAGGCTTCCGGCGCAATGTCCCAGGTCTAATCTCCAAAAAGTTCCCAGCTGCGCTCGGGCCTGTCCGGGCATGAGGTATGACGATGATGAAGTCCCTTTTCCTGCAGGCTCCGTCCTTTGACGGCTATGACGGCGGCGCCGGCGCGCGCTACCAGATGAAGCGCGAGGTCAAGAGCTTCTGGTTTCCCACCTGGCTGGCGCAGGCGGCCGCCATGGTGCCGGGCTCGCGCCTGATCGATGCCCCGCCGCACAATCTTTCCTTCCAGGACATTGAAGAGGATGTGAAGGCGCATGAGCTGATCGTCATCCACACCTCCACCCCCAGCTTCAAGTCCGACTGCAAGACGGCGCGCCTGGTTCGCGGCATCAATCCCACCGCCAAGATCGGCTTCATCGGCGCCAAGGTGGCGGTCGAACCGAATGAGAGCATGGAGGCCTGCCCCGAACTCGATTTCGTGGCCCGCAATGAATATGACTTCACCATCAAGGAGCTGGCCGAAGGCGCGGACTGGTCCACCATCAAGGGCCTGACCTGGCGTGATGCGGGCGGAAAGATCGTCTCCAATCCCGAGCGCGAAATCCTGGTGAATATGGACGAGCTGCCGTCGGTGCTGCCGCTCTACAAGCAGCTCGATGTGAAGAAGTATTTCGGCGGCTATCTGATGCACCCCTACATGTCCTGGTATACGGGGCGGGGCTGCAAGTCGCGCTGCACCTTCTGCCTGTGGCCCCAGACCATCGGCGGGCATAAGTACCGCTTCATGTCGATCGACCGCGTGGTGCGCGACGTGAAGTATGTGAAAGAGAATTTCCCCGAGGTGAAGGAAATCTTCTTTGACGACGACACCCTGACCGACAATCACGACCGGGTGGAAGAGCTGGCCAAGGCGCTCGGTCCGCTGAATGTGGTGTGGTCGTGCAACGCCAAGGCCAATGTGCCGCGCAAGACCCTGGAAGTGATGAAGGCCAATGGCCTTCGTCTCTTGCTGGTGGGCTATGAATCCGGCAACCAGCAGATCCTGCACAACATCAAGAAGGGCCTTCTGGTCGAGGTTGCCAAGCGCTTCTCGCGCGATTGCCGCGAGCTGGGCATCGTGGTGCACGGCACCTTCATCCTGGGCCTGCCGGGGGAGACCCGCGAGACCATTCAGGAGACGCTGGCCTTCGCCAAGGAAGTCAATCCGCACACCATCCAGGTGTCGCTGGCCGCGCCCTATCCGGGCACCTTCCTCTATAAGCAGGCCAAGGAAAATGGCTGGTTCGCCTCCGACGTGGACCTGTTGACGGAAGACGGCACCCAGATCGCGCCGCTGAACTATCCGCATCTGGGCCATACCGAGATCTTCGAGTCGGTGGAGGACTTCTACAAGAAGTTCTATTTCCGCCCCTCCAAGATCATGGAAATCGTCAAGGAAATGCTGACCTCGCGCGACATGCTGGTGCGCCGGTTGCGCGAAGGCGTGGAGTTCTTCCAGTTCCTCAAGAACCGCGAAGACATGATCGTTTCCTGACGGCGTGGTGAAAAACCTCATCGTCACCGCCGATGACTTCGGCGCCGCCGTCGAAGTCAACCAAGCGGTTGAACGCGCCCATCGCGACGGCATCCTGTCCGCCGCCAGCCTGATGGTGGCGGGCGCAGCCGCGGCGGATGCTGTGACCCGCGCCAAGACCATGCCCCGCTTGGCCGTCGGGCTGCATCTGGTGCTGGTGGAGGGAAGGCCGGTGCTGCCGGCCGAGAAGGTGCCGGACCTGGTGGACGCATCCGGCCATTTCCGCACCGACATGGCGCGGGCGGGTGCGGCGATGTTCTTCTTGCCCAAGGTGCGCGCCCAGCTTCGGGCGGAGGTCGAAGCCCAGTTCGCCGCCTTCGCCGTCACCGGACTCACGCTGGACCATGTCAATGCGCACAAGCATTTCCATCTGCATCCCACCATCGCCGGGGTGCTGGTGGAAATGGCCGCGGCCTATGGCGTGAAGGGGGCGCGGGTGCCGCTGGAGCCGCAGGCGGTGCTGGCCAGCATCGAACCCCACAAAGCCTCCGCTATGGTGGCGCTGACGGCGCCGTTTGCGTGGGGGTTGAGGCGGCGCTTTCGCCGGGCGGGGATTGCCGCGCCCGATTCGGTGTTCGGCCTGGCCTGGTCGGGGACGATGACCGAGCCGCGCCTGAAAGGGCTGATCGAACATCTGCCGGAGGGCTTGAGCGAGATTTACCTGCATCCCGCCACCGGGCCCTATGCCGGTTCGGCGCCGGGCTACCAATATCGGGGTGAGCTGGCGGCCCTGACCGATCCGGGCCTGCCGGGTCTTTTGGCGGCCAAAGCCATCCGGACCGGCGGCTTTGGCGACTTTTTTACCAAACAGAGTCAATGAGTTAGATCGATGACAGTGGCCAGCATTTTGCGGTTCAATTGCCTTTCCCCGCAGGGTAAGGCAATAGCCACACAGGAGCGCCCGTGAGCAGTACCGCCTTTGCCATCCCGCCCGACCTGACCCGCGACACCGGCCTGTGGCCCGGTGACGGCCCGATCCGTATTGGCAGCGACGAGCACAAAAGACTGTTCTGCAAGACCCTGCTGGACACCCACGACCCCTACAAGCCGGCGGTGCTGGACTGGCCCCGGCTGGGCGAGGAAGCCGAGAAACGCATCACCTCCCTGCCCATCTGGGACATCGCGGTGCAGACCGAGAACCGCGCCGGATTGAATGTCTGCACCTATGCCGAAAGCGTGCCGGACAAATTGTTGCGCAAAGCCATCGAGCTGAACGGTTTTGAAGAGCGCCGTCATCGCCATGTACTGGCCAACCTGGTCGAGGCTTACGGCATCAAGCTGGCGCCCGAGCCGGTCTATGAGCGGCCCAGGAATCCGGAATGGGCCTTCATGGTCACCGGCTATAGCGAATGCATCGACTCCTTTTTCGCCTTCGGCCTGTTCAAGGCGGCCAAGGACACCGGCTTTTTCCCGCCCGAGCTGATCCAGACATTCGATCCGGTGGTGAATGAGGAAGCCCGCCACATCCTGTTCTTTGTGAATTGGGTGGCCTGGCATCGCCGCAACATGGCTTGGTGGCGCCGTCCTTATTTCGAGTTGAAGGTGCTGGCGGTCTGGTTGTTCCTGATCTACGAGCGCATCGGCATTGCCTCGGACGTGTCCAACGGCCAGCAGGACAATAATTTCACCGTCAGTGGCGCCAGCCAGTTGGGCTCCGACATCGATGTCGGCGAGTTGATCGCCATCTGCGTGGCGGAAAATGACCGGCGCCTGAAGCCTTACGACAACCGCCTCAAGCTGCCGCGTTTCGTGCCCTTCATGGCGCGCATGGCGTTGAAATTCATGGGAAAGAAGATGGCGGCCTGACATGAAAATCGGATCGCAGGAGCATCGCGACACGTTCTGCCGCCATTTCATGCAGACCTATACCGAGTTCGATCCGGAAACCCTGCCCTGGCCGGAGCTGGACGAGGCGGCGCTGAACCGCCTGAAATCCGTGCCCTTCTGGGAAGAGGTTTTCTATACCGAGCGCCGCGCCGGCGCCATCGTGGCGGAATTCGTCAAGACCATCGACGATCCGGTGATGAAGGAAGCCGTGGCGATGCAGGGTTTCGAGGAAGCCCGCCATGCCAAGCTGATCCGGGTGATGATCGAGAAATACGGCATCGATGCGGCGGAACGGCCGCTGGAAGATGTCAGCGACAATGTCGAAACCCGTTTCAAGGATTTCGGCTTCGGCGAATGCATGGACTCCTTCCTGGGCTTCGGCGTCTTCAAGATCGCCATGCAGTCGCAGTTTCTTCCCAAGGAGATGTTCGCCATCTTCGAAACCCTGATGTATGAGGAGACCCGTCACATCGTCTTCTTCGTCAACTGGATGGCCTACAACCAGGCGCAAAAAGGTTTCCTGGCGCGGTTGACGCTGCCCTTGACCGATTTGCGCTATTACATGCGCGCCCTGGGCCGCATGATCGGCACCGCCAAGCGCGGCAAGGAGCTGAATGACGGCAAGGAATTCAGCGCCACCCAGGCCAGCGTGTTCCTGGACGGCTTCACCTTCCGCCGCTTCCTGGAAGACTGCTATTCCGAGAATCGCCGCCGCATGGGGGTTTTTGACAAGGAATTGCTGCGTCCCAGCTTCCTGCCCCAGCTGGCGGAAACCGCGCTCGGCGCCATGCGCTTGTGGAGCTTCCGCGCCAAGCCGCTTCCTGCGTAATGAAGTGGGCGCCAAAGATCGGAATGGCCCTGGCGCTGTTGGCCGGCGCCATCGCGGCGGTCTATCTGATCTGGTCCATCGGTTTCGATCCGGTTTTCGCGGCGGTCGCCCGCGCCGGCATCAGTGGCTTGGCGCTGCTTTGCCTGTTCGCGGCTGTGGTGTTCGTCAGCCTGGCTTTCGCCTGGTATTTCCTGATGCCGCCGGCCCATCGCCGGCCCTGGCCGGAATTCACCCTCGCCCGGCTGGTGCGGGATTCGATTGCCGAGATTTCGCCCTTCTCGCCGGTCGGCGGCATGGTGGCAGCGGCGCGGCTGATGACGCTCAAAGGCATGCCGGCTTCTTACGCCGCGGCCTCCGTCGCCGCCGACGCCACCACCGAAGCCATGGCACAGGTGGTGTTCCTGGCTTTCGGGTTGGGATGGGGTTTGACGCAGTTCCGTCATCTCCAAGGCTCAGGCCCCGTCACGGAAGCGATGCTGGCGGTGCTGCTCTTGGCGGCACCCGGGATCGCGCTGTTGATTTTTCTGCAGAAGCGCGGCGCCGTGTTCGCCGAACGGCTGGCGCGGCGGTTTTTCCCGCAAGACCAGGCGGGCGTCTCGTTCCACCAGGCGATCGAGGAGCTTTACGGCTCCCGCCCGCGCCTGGCGGCATCGGCGGCGCTGCATCTTCTGGCCTGGATCGGAGCGGGCATCGGCACCTTTTTCGCCTTCCGCCTGGTGGGCGGTCGGATCGGTTTTCTGAATGCGGTTGCGCTGGAAGCGCTGCTCTGCACCTTGCGCAGCGTCGCCGCGCCCGTGCCCGCCGCCATTGGGGTGCAGGAATGGGGTTATGCCATGTTGGCGCCTTTGTTCGGCTTGCCGGCCGAAATGGGCGTTGCGGTGTCGCTGCTCAAGCGGGCGCGGGAAATCGTGCTGGGTGTTCCGGCGTTGATCTATTGGCAAGCGGTCGAAGGGCGAGCCGCGGTGCGCGTAGCGCAGAGCGGGTCCAGTGGACCCGCGAAAGCGGCGAGCGCCGCGAGCTTGGGCGAGCGGCCGGGGGGCAGTTTGCATGACTGATATCGCCCTTGTCACAGGAGCATCCGGCTTCGTTGGTTCCGCTGTCGCCCGCGCCCTGGTGGCGCGCGGCCTCGAGGTGCGGGTGCTGATGCGGGCCAATGCCTCGCGTCTCAATATTGCGGGCGTCGCGTGCGAGCCGGTGACCGGCGACATGCGCGATGAAGCCTCGATGACGGCGGCGATGCAAGGCGCGCGTTATCTGTTTCATGTCGCGGCCGACTACCGGCTTTGGGCACGCGATCCGGGCGAAATCGAGCGCAACAATTTCCAAGGCGCCCGCGCCACCATGGGGGCTGCGCTCAAATGCGGTGTGGAACGGGTGGTCTATACCTCTTCCGTGGCCGCTTTGAAGCCGGGCCAATCCGCGGTGGACGAAACCTCACGCCACACGCCGCAAAGCGTGATCGGCGCCTATAAGCGCTCCAAGCTGGTGGCCGAGCGGGAAGTGGAACGCCTGATCGCGCAGGAAAAGCTGCCGGCGGTGATCGTTGCGCCCTCCACCCCCATTGGCCCGCGGGATATCAAGCCGACGCCCACCGGACGGGTGATCGTGGAGGCGGCGACCGGGCGGATGCCGGCTTTTGTCGATACCGGACTCAATCTGGTGCATGTCGATGATGTCGCCCAGGGGCATCTTGCCGCGTTGGACCGCGGCAAGATCGGAGAGAATTACATTCTGGGTGGCGCGGATGTGGGGCTTCAGACCATGTTGGGCGATATCGCGTCCCTGACGGGCCACCCAGAATGTAATTCTCTCCGAT
>DATBCP010000091.1:0-8020 GCA_036270435.1 Rhizomicrobium sp.
CGCGCTTTGGCCGACTTTGGCGCCTGTGGTGAGACGACTCGGATGGCATGGAAAAAGTTCCCGGCGTTGACCAAGTGCGCGGAAGCGTGGGGTTCATTTCTAATTGAGTATGAACCCTAATTCCCCGGCGGCTGGTCGATCTGGAAGTAATGCACCTGGCCTTCCTTGCTGCGCGGGGTGATCGCCATGCGGATGCTGCGGCCGGTGTTGGGGCAGGAAGTGGCGCGGTGCCAGCGTTCCTCATTGGCGTTGATCAGATCGCCATATTCGCCATGCACCACGCCGACGCCGGAGATCATGGCGCAGACATTGCCCCATACATTCAGCCAGACCTCCTGCATGTTCTCGTGATAATGGCCCCAGCTTGTGGCGGGTGGCAGTTGCGTCAGCGGTGGGCCGATATTCAGGTTTGACGAGGTGTGGCCGTCATAGAGGAAGCGCTCGCCGGTGCGGGTCGAGGCGCCATATTCGTCGACATTGAAGAAGGGCATGTTGAAACTGTCATAACCACCGGTCGAGGTGATCTTGACCTTCTCATAGGTGTAGCCCTTGACCGGCGTGGGCGTTTCGTTTTCGGGATAGGACGGCACCTGGCCCGCCGGGGTGGTGATGTAATAGACCACCGGTTCCGTGCCCACGGTTTCCAGGCAATAGGACAGCCGCGGCGCCACATTGAACACCCAGCCCTTGGGCAGGACCTTGGGCTCCTGGCCGTCGATGGTGACCTTGACCCGGCCGCTATAGACCCAGCCCCAGGCGCGGTCGTCCGCCCAGAACATGCACTTGCTCTTGTCGCCGGGCGCCATCTGGACATAGCGACCATTGAAGTCACGGTTCAAAAGTACTTGCTGCTCCCAGCGCGCCTGACCCTTATGCGCCTTCAGCACGTCGGCGATATGCCAGATCGGCTTGTTCACGCGCCCGTAAGGTGTTTCCGGCGATTTGTGCGCCGCCCAGACCAGGCGGGTGGGGCCATCCTCGCGCCCGGCACCGGACCACCAGTTCGCCTGGGGCGCGGCTTTGGCACGACCGCCCGCCGCCGGGGCTTGGTCTTGGGCCAGCGCCGGTGTGGCGCCGATGGCAAGCGCCAATAGGAAGAGGGTGGGTGTGTTCATCTCTGCCTCCTGATTTTTCCTGACGGTAGGATGATTGGCCTCAGCCGGCAATGGTGGGCCGCGACCGGTCATGACGGACAGGGTGGCGGCATGATATCTTGAAGCTCCCTCCGGGCACTTACGATGCGCATCTGGCCCGTCCTTGTTCTTGCCGCATGGCTCGCCGGCGCCGGCCAGAATGCCGGTGCTGCGCCCTGGACCCGTGGCTATGTGGTGGGCAGCTACGAAGTCGCTTTCCATTATGGGGGCCGCACGGGCTTCACCCGTTCCGGCGAGGTCGAACCGGGCTCGGACTGTCCCCATGGCAGCACGGTGCATTTCGCCAATCCGGATCATGTGCGGCAGGCGCTGAACCGCCAGGCCTGGCGCGACCCTCGCGACATCGACTTGATCGTGGCGCCTCCGGGCCTGGATCAAGTACCGGGGCCGGCTACGACGCGGTTCAGCATTTGGGGACGCGCCGTTTCCTATCGCGGCTGGAAAAAGGGCATCGAAACCTATGTCAATCCCTTCGCGGCGGAAGATACTGGCCAGCCCGAGGTGATGGGGAAAATTTCCGAAGGCCTCGATCTCGACAACAATCCCAATACCGGTTTCACCGGCCCTGATGGACAGAAGGGCGTGGACAACAATTTGTACCGCGCCTGGGGTTGCGATGCGCCCTGGCGCGGCAATGGCAATGCGACACTGGACTTGCGGGCCAATGACAAGATGCTGGACGGCCTGTTCACCATCGTGATCCGCGTCACCGGCAATCAGGACCCCACGAATGACGACAATGCGGTGATCGAGATCGGCTATTCGCCGGACCGGATCATCAAGGATGCCAGGGGTGGGCTGGCGGCGGACTATTCCTACCGGCTGCTCAAGAGCGAACAATACACAAAATTGAAAGCCAGGATCAGGAACGGCGTGGTCGATAGCGAGCAGGTGAGCGCGTTGCACATGCCGCGCATGGCCTGGATCTACGACCAGACCGGCGATGCCTTTTTCCGCCAGGGCAGGTTGCGCCTGACGCTCAAGCCTGACGGCACGATGTCCGGCATCGTGGCGGGCTATCGCGACTGGCGCGATGTCTACAACCAGAACACCTTTGCCCAATCGGGCGGCGAGCAGGGCGTGCGCGAGCACGAGGATGCCATCGCCTTATATTACGCGTTGAAACGGAACGCCGATGGGATGAAGGACCCGGCAACGGGCCGCTATCTTGGAATTTCGACCGCCTACCGGATCACCGGTATCAAGGCTTTTGTGGTGGAGCCCGACCCAGCGCGGCCGATTGGAGTCAATATCCTGACGGCGGAAGAGGCGCGCAAGCGCGCCTTCGAGGCAACCAGCGCCGCGGTGATCAGATCCACCACCACGCGCATCGTCCAGGACGTGCCGCCGGGCACGACCGAAGCCGCGGCGCCAAGGCTGGAATACATCATCAAGGGGTTGCCCAACACCGAATATCTCCTGCGCATGCTGGATCGCCCGCACTATGCCTATAAGGTGGACATGGTCGGCAATGTGCTCACCGGAGTGCCGGCAGAGCCGGAGCCGACATCGCCGCCGCCGCCCCGGCCCGAGGTTCCACAACGCCAGCCAGGCCGTGAAGCGCTGACGCACTAAGCGCTACTGGACGTGGACCGCATGTCCACGGCCGTGAAAATCAATCCACGGACTGTTCCGGGACTATTTCTCTGGCCGCTGCGCAAGCCAAAGCGCGACATTGCGGACATAGCGATGGATATCGGCAAGTGCCTGCACGTCCCGCATCATGCCATCGCCGGGAGGCTCATCCACAAAACTTGGGGCGCCGGCCTCGATGTCCCAATTATAATCCGCGAAATGATGAAAGGTGCTTTGCGCGATTGCCGGGCCGCCCGCGGCATGAGGCTCGAACGCCACGGCGATGTTGAACCGGCAGCCGGTGACCTTGCTGGTGCCCAGCGCGATCACCCGTGCCGGTTCGTTTTCCGGCGCACCCACACCGCCTTCATGAGGATGCGCCGGCAGATACCGGATGGCGCCTGTTGGGGATGTGGGATCGGCCAATACCGGATGGATCGGAGCGACCACCTCAATGGCCTGGAAATCCCCATTGGCGCCGGAATGGAAGTTGGGCCAGGAGATATAGGTCGTATAGGGGTCATCCGCCACCCGTTTTGACGGATCGGGGTCGAGGTTCTGGGAATGGAAATAGTGCGCCTTGCCGACGCCACCCAGGCTGCAGACGGATGAACCGAGATCCATATGATCGCGCGTGACCAACAGCCCGCGCCCGCTGGCGCGAAACCGGGAAATGGCTTGGCAGTCTTGCGCGGTGAGGCCATCGCCGGTATCGACCGCGAACAGCCACATCTCGTCAAAGTCGCTCTGGTCCAGCTTGGACAGGAGCGAATCCGGCGCGCCGATGGCATCGCGGTCGCGGGCCGCGACATCGAATAGCGGGCGTCCTTCGGCGTCGCGTTGATCGCGAAGAAAACCCGCCAGATGGCCGAAGCGGGCAATCGACCAATCATCCGGCGCCGCCGGGATCGTGGTCTGAAGCAATATCTTGACCGGCTTCATGATTGATCCATATAGGTTCTACATCGTTGCGACGCAATCCCTGAGCGTCAAAGACGGATTTTCCGCGGCCACGCGAGCAATCTAAGCGGGGGTGATCCCGGGTTGGAGCTGCTTTTCCCAGCGGCTGACGATTACCGCCGCCACCGAATTGCCCACCACATTGGTGGCGCTGCGGCCCATGTCGAGCAGGTGATCGACGCCGATGATCAACAGCAGGCCCGCTTCGGGCAGGTGGAAGACCGGCAGCGTCGCGGCGATCACCACCAGCGAAGCGCGCGGCACGCCCGCAATGCCCTTGGATGTGATCATCAGCATGGCCAGCATGGTGATCTGCTGGCCGATGCTGAGATGGATGCCATAGGCCTGGGCGATGAACAGGCTGGCGAAGGTGCAATACATCATCGAGCCGTCGAGATTGAACGAATAGCCCAGCGGCAGGACGAAACTGACAATCCGCCTGGGAATGCCGAACTGAGGCAGGCCCGACAGCAGATAAGGATAGGCGGCCTCTGAGGTGGCGGTGGAAAAGGCCAGCAGCACCGGCTCGCGGATAGTGCGGACCAGGCTCGCGACCCGCCCGCCCACGGCCAAGGCTGCGGCGGCGAGCAGCAAGACCCACAGCAGGCCGAGGGAGAAATACATGCCCCCGACAAACTTGGCATAGACCAGGACGATGCCCAGCCCCGAGGTCGCCACGGTGGATGCCAAGGCGGCGAAGACCACCAGCGGCGCCGTCACCATCACATAGCCGGTGATCTTCAGCATCACCGCGGCGATCTGTTCGCAAGCCGTCAGCAGCAGGGGCGCCTTGCCGTCCAGCGCCGCCACGGCGGTGCCGACAAAGACCGAGAACACCACGATCTGCAGGATCTCGTTGCGGGCCATGGCGTCGAAGATGGAGGTGGGCACCAGATGGGCGATGAAATCCTTCAGCGAAAAACCGGTGGTGGCGACGCCGGAGGACTCGGTCGGCGCAGGCAGTGCCAGGCCCGCGCCTGGCTGTAACAGCTGCACCATGATCAGGCCGATGGTCAGAGACACCAGCGAAGCCAGCATGAACCAGCCCAGGGTTTTGACCCCGACCCGGCCGATGGCCGCGGAGTCCTCCATATGGGCGATCCCCACCACCAGGGTGGAGAACACGAGGGGCGCGATGATCATCCGGATCAGGCGCAGGAAGATGTCGGTGATGATGGAGAGGTTGCCGGCGGCCGCCTTGGCCTGGTCGGGCGGCAGCTGGGTATTGATCAGGAATCCGGTCAGCACGCCCAGGATCATCGCGCCGGCAATCAAGGCTGGAAGATATCGCTTCATCGCGGTCGGCTCACTCTTTGCCATTTCCCTAGTGTCATCCCCGGCTGAGCGAAGCGATAGCTTCGCGAAGGGGTGAGGCGTGGTCCGCCGCAGGCGGACGAAATGATCCAGTGGACCATTTCGAACAACGAACGCCGGAGCGTAAGCGACGGCCGGGTGGGGACCCAGGTATCTCCACCTATAGGTCGCGAAAACCTGGGTTCCCTTCCCTCGCCGCGCGAGGCCACGTGGCTCGCCGGGAATGACACTGTGGTCCTAATGATCACTCTTTCAGCAACCGCATCAGCGGATTGGGTGTGGGCTCTGCGACTTTCACCAGCGTGTTGACGTCGCGATGCTGGAATGGTCCCTGGCCATGCACCACCAGCATGGTGTCGAGCACATAGCTCCAGCTGCCATCCGGGTTGAAGGTGACCTCGATCTGGTAGGAATCCGTGCGGAAGGCTTTTTCCAGGAATCCCGTCGAGCAGATGCCGTATTCGGTGTCGCCGCGCTTTGCGGTCAGCGTCAGTTTCGCCGCATCGGGCGCGGCATGACCGGCGGCGATGGCGATCTGGCCGCGCGGGATCGCCAAAGTCTGCATCACCAACCCAGTGGCGGGCTCCCACAGCCAGTAGCCGACCTGGTCATGAAAGGTCGCGTCCTCGTCCGTGGCCAGGATGCGGGTATGGTAGCGCAGGCCGTAAAACAGCTGCGGGCCGTTGGCCTGGGCATCGATCGGCTGAAGTTCGATCCGCTCGGTGAATTCGCGGCGCTCGGGTCCCTCGGCCTTGTGATTGAGGTCCACGCCTTTCGTGCCTTCCCAGATGCCCGCCAATCGGCGCAGCGGCCCCAGATTGGCCATTGTGTCGTCGGAGACATCATCCGGCTCGGTGAAGATATCGTCGGGAATATCCAGCATGGTCTGATCCATTTTCGCCCTGGCCCTATTACTGGCATAAAGCGAAGCTTGCGCAAAATCCGGGAGGGCGCTTGTGACCTCATCTGCCATGTTCGACCTCACCGGACGCGTTGCCCTGGTTTTTGGCGCCGCCAGCGGCATGGGCCGCGCCATGTCGATCGCCTTGGCCGAGGCGGGGGCGGATATGATGCTTGTGGGCCGCAATCTCGGGCGGAGCCGGATGACATCAAGGGCTTGGCCGTGCTCCTGGCCTCGGATGCGTCCAGCTGGATCACCGGCGCGCTGATCCCGATGGATGGCGGCAATCTGGCGATGAATCCCGGCGCAACGATTCCGAAGTGATGACGGCTTATTGCCGGGGCACGGATTGCTTTCCAAGGACGGCTGGCGGGAGCAAACCCGCTGTTCATGCGTTTGACCAGTGCAGGGTTGATCGTCCAAGCGCGGACGGTGCGATAGGTGGCGTGCCGGAATGACCGGCACATAACACAGGAGCAACCCATGAAGCACATCATGAAAAGCCTCGGCGCAAGTGCCCTCGCAGCCTGCATCGCCAGCTCTGCAATGGCCGCCGGCAGCAGCGGTTCGGCCGCAAGTTCCGGCAAGGCGCAATCCGGAACGCCTGCGCCCAAAGCGCTTGGACAGCCCAATGATACCTGCGGTGATCCATCGGCGCCTTTCACACCAGGGAATGCCGCGTCCGCCCTGGGCTCGGCGTTCAATCCGATGGGCATCGCTGGATCCATGTATGCCGGTCAGCAACCGCAAAACAGCAATAACCCGGCATCGGTCTCGCAATACGATGTTGCGTGCGCGCGTCCTTGATCTGCCCTGAGCGGTGAGCCTGGCGTCAAGGAGTTCAGCCTGCGGCTCGAGACTCCTTGACGCGGCTGCGCGGCCTGGATTGGCGCGGCTTTCGAATTTCGGCGTTCCTTGCGGGGCCGCTGGCAGCGCTCCCATAGGCGCGGGTAGCCATAGCGCCCGTCCGCATCCTGGCATAGGCTGCCGTACAACAATCACAACAATCGGACGGGGAGAATGCCATGACAAGATCGCTTGCGGTGCTGGCCCTTTGCCTGTTGGCCGGTGCTTCCACACAGGTATTGGCCCAGGGCGGCAGCCAGGCCGAAGCCCAGCGCGCCGCGGCCGCGGCACGCGAGGCGCAACTGGCGATCGAAGCCAAGACCCCCAAATTGGCGGTGACGGAAGAAATCCTGCCCTTGCGCATTCCCGGCCACACTATCGGCGAGACGGAAGGCGTGTCCAAGAACAAGGCCGGACACTTGTTTGTCTATACGCGGACCGGCTGGGGCGGCTCGTCGCGCGGCGGCACCGCGGCCCGGCTGTTCGAGTTCGACCAGAATTTGAAATTCGTCAAGGAATGGCTGCCGGATTCCTATGGCGCTTCCTTTGCCCATGCCGTGCGGGTGGATCCGCAGCAGAATGTCTGGGTGGTGGATGAAGGCTCCAACACCGTGCAAAAGGTCGATCCCACCGGCCTTGTGAGGATGGTCTTGGGCCGCAAGCCGGAATCCATCGACTGGTGGGAGGAATTCGTCGAGCGTGGTGGCAAGGATGAGAATCCCCATCCCAACGGCAATATGGGCACCTTCAACCGTCCCACCGATGTCGCCTGGGGCCCCGACGGCACGATTTACATCAGCGACGGTTATGGCAATTCGCGGGTGGTGAAGATCTCCAAGGACGGCGTATGGCAGAAGGCGTTCGGGACTTACGGCACCGGCGACGGCCAGATGAAGATCCCCCACGGCATCACCGTGGGCGGCGGCCATGTCTATGTCGCGGACCGCAACAACAGCCGCATTCAAGTCTTCGACATGGACCTGAATTTCCAGAAATACATCACCGGCATCGGCCAACCCTGGTCGGTGCAATACACGCCGAAATATCTTTATAGCGGCGCGGGCGACGGCAAGATCTATCGCCTGGACCATGACGGTAAGCTGCTGGGCTGGGCCCAGACCAGCCTGGGCCAGGGCCAGACCGGCTGCCTGATCCATTCGTTGCATGCCGAAAGCGACACGGTGCTCTACAAGGGCGCCTGCTCGCTTTGGAATGTGGAGAAGATCACGTTCCGGGAGTAAGACTCTCTTTCCGTACCTAAACTTGTCAT